>CALLKH010000228.1 GCA_938008425.1 uncultured Planctomycetaceae bacterium
ACGCTCTCATGGTAGCCATCGAGATTCGTCAGGAGCCCATGCTGTCGATGAAGGGCGTGTCGGGCGCAAAGGGCGAGCCCCGCAAGACAAAGCCCGGCCGGGATCGCTCGAACGGCCGGCGCCAATCGCGGTATCGAGGCGAGAAAGAACGGCCGCCGCGATGTCACTTCCCGAATCGCCCGCGCTGTCGAGAACAAACCGTCAGAGATTGCCTGCCCAAGTAACGCAGCGGCCGGCGGAAATGCCACGAAGAGTGGAACAAGATAATAAAGCGGCAGCGAACGGCCGTAGAAGAGGCACTTTTCCGCAACGACGTACACAATCGAGAGCGCGAAGAGCGCCCGGGTCGGAGTGTCGAGACGACGTTTGAGTGAGGGAATCGCAAACGGCGCGAGGAGCAGGAGAAACCCGAGTCCTCGCACGAGCGCGGGTGAAACCTCAAGGCCCAGTTGGCTTGCCGCCACCGTGACCAGCCCGTCGGTCGGTGTGTTCAGTGCGAAGATTCGATCGAGAAGGCCGACATAGTCGCCTTCAGCCAGAAGGGTCGCAACTGCGGCCCGGGCATTGGCCCGTTTGATCATGCCGCTCACGGGCGTGAGCGCGCCGAAGTAGAAGTACGAGAAGATCAAGTAAGCAGTCAGCGGCGCGATGGACATCGCGGTCAGCGCCAGGATCGGCCCGCGCCGAATGGTTGCCTGCGATTCGCGCGTTGTTGCACGGATCATGACAAAGGCCATGATTGGGACAACGAGGCCGCATTCGAGCCGTGAAAGCATGGCGGCCGCGACGAGCACGCTGAGTGTGACGAGCCCTCGTTTTCGTTGATTTGCCGGCTGGTCCAGCCAGCGCGCGAGACGGCAGAACGCGGCGACCAGGCAGGCGGTCGCGAGAGTCGTCTCCATGCCGGAGAGCATGGCGCGGGAGATCGTCGGAAGCGACATGAACAGGCAGACGGCGGCCGCGGCCCAAAATGGTCGCATCGTTCGAAGAGACAATAATCCGACACCAAATCCGCAGGCGACATACATCAGCCATTGCAGTGCGAAGATGACTCTCAGCGCGGTGTCATCGTCCGGCGCTGCCGCGAATGCCGCCGAGACGACGCCGAGCCACAGCGGGTGAAATCCGTTGGTGCGCGAGAGGCCGTCAAAGGTCGGACCATTGCCCGCGACGACGTTCTTCGCGATGACATAATAGTAACAGGCGTCGTCTTCGCCGCGCCAGGGCAGTTGGTCGGCTGGAATCACGAAGACCCAGGAGTGAAGGATCAGTCCGAGACCGAGCGCAAGAACTGCGCAGGCCGCGTGCGGCCAGTGGCGAATGATCGAATGGGGATTTGAGTCCTGGGTGCTCATGGAATGGCCTGGGGCTCCGTCGCTTTAGGAAGTGTGAAGGCGCAGGTACACGCCCAGCCCTTGCTATCGGCTCTGGTTGCCGATTCGCATGACCGGTGAGGCGGGCGGAATCAGAGGGAAGCGATGCCAAAACTATTGTGGTTCAGGCTCCGGTCATCTGATCGCCCGCAAGGAGCTCAAGCAACAGGCCGATCGTCTGCTCGACGTTGGCCGGCGTCGCATGGCCGGCAATGCCGAGCGGTTTGATGAAGGCGAAGCCGATGGCGGCGTGGATGAGTTGCCAGGCAAGGCCGCTCGGTGAGACGTCGCGCCGAACCTGGTGGGCGCGCTGGGCGCGTTTGAGCACATTGGTGAGGAACCGGGCGTACTGCTCGTAATGCTCGCGCAGCGCCGCCAGGATGCGGGGATCGTTGATCTCCGTCTGTGCCATGAAGATGACGCTGTAGAGCTGCTTCGTGCGCGGGTCGGTCGTCGCCGGGTTGAGCCGGAACAACACGCGAAGCTGGTCCATCGGCGACTTGAGCGGGGCGATGGCCTGGCGCCAGTTTCGAAGCACCTCGCGGCCGACCTGTTCGATGAGCATGACGAACAGCTTCTGCTTGCTGGCGAAGTGCTGATAGAGCACGGGTTCGGAGACCCTGGCGGCTTTTGCCAGAATGGCGGTGGTGGCGCCCTTGTAGCCGTACTCGGCGAAGCAGTGCATCGCGGCTTCAAGCAGCTGCTGCCGCCGATCGTCGGCCTTCATTCGCGTGCCGCCGACTTCGCGCGTCGCCCTCGACGTTCGTTTTCGGCCGGCTTTGCGGGTTGTTTTCTCCATGGCGGGCCTCGTCGGATCGAATGCCGAAGGGATCAGTCGTACGGCGTCTCGCGGGCGGCTCGTTCGGTATTCGACGCGGCCGAGTCGGTCGTTTCGTAATCGTTGTATCGATTCTCAGGGTTTCGCCCGACGAGCCTGGCGTCGTCGCGCATGATGGCCTTCGACAGGTATCGCCGCACGAAGAGCCGCGCGGTGGCGTCTATATGCCCGCCTTCGTAGTCGGACAGGGCGAATTCAGACCGGTAGCGGACATTCACGATTTTTCCATATTGCCCGCGGGTGTCCGAATGAATGACCCGGGGGAGATAGAACCCCTCGAGGCCGGCAATGCCGTCGGCGCTGTCGGCGCGGTCGACGGTTCCCGTGTACCACACCAGTTTGTTCAGAATGATGTCCGACGGCGAATAGACCACGTAGAGGCGGTTGTTCACGCGCCTCAGCGCCCGCGTCAGGTCATAGCGGCTCGACATGCTGCACGAGAGAAAGATGACCGTGTCGACCGGCGCGCGCTCGGCGAGGCTTTCCAGTGCAAATGTCGCAATGCCGGTCCCTGCCGAGAGGGCGATGATGTTGATTCTCGCGTTGGGATGCATCCGGTGATCGCGGCGAATGAGTTCGGCGAGTTCAATTCCCTTTTCCCGGTTGCGGCCGATGTTGAGCTGGTCGCCGGCGTGGAGCCAGGTCTGCCAGGTGAAGACGCGGACGTCGCCGGCGTATCCGGCGTCGCGAAGCCCGCCGGGAACGTCGAATGATCCGACATTCCCCATCGGCCCGGCGCCGCCGACATAGTAGGTAATTCCTCGGCTGGGGTTTCCATGGGGCTGCCAGCTGAAGATTTCGCCGAAGATGTGCGAGCATCCCACGTTGCAGAACGAGAGGGTGAGGAGCAGGAGTGTGAGTCGGATGCGCCGCATATTGACAGGATTCCGTGCCTACAGAGAAGCCCGCTTCGGTCCCGCGGCCGACGGCGGCGGGGCGAAAGTCGTGGCACGCTATTATAGATGAGTTGAAACCGGTGTCGACGACCGGAGCACGATGCGCATCGGCTGCCCCTTCTTTCTGAAGTGGTCGCCGCGAACCGTGGCGAGGCGCGCACGTCGTTTTCCGGCCTGTTTTGCCGCCAAGAGCGCATGATCGGCGCAGGCGAGCAGCTCAGAGGCCGATGAGGTGCTGTTGCGATCGATGCTGGCGACGCCGGCGGTCATGGTCGGCGGAAGGTCTGTCTTGAACATGGTCCTGGCGCGCTGTCCGAAGAGCGCCAGCAGTCGCTCAGCCAGCACAACCGCGTTTTCCGCAGACACGCCGGGCAGAATGGCGATGAACTCGTCGCCGCCGTAGCGAATGGCAAGGTCGTCGCCGCGGAGGCACTGCTGGAAGAGATCACCGACGAATCGAAGCACTTCGTCGCCGGCGCCGTGGCCATGGGTGTCGTTGATGTTCTTGAAATTGTCGAGGTCGATCATGATGACCGAAAGATCGCGGCGTGAATCGACTTGTGCCTTGTAGATGGCCGGGAGTTTCTCCTCCAGGAATTTTCGATTGCGAACGCCGGTCAGTGCGTCGGTCCATGACTCGCGCTGGACGCGTTGCAGGTCGCGCACGATCTTCGTGGTTTCGCGTGCGACGTGCGTGTCCGCTCGGCGCTCGACGATCTGTGCGTGCTGTCGCCAGCGACGGGCATCCTGCTCCAGCGCGTCGAGCTTCTCGGAAATCGCCTGCAGTTCCGAGATCGAAACGGCGGATTCTGCCCCGGGCGCGGCCGACGCGCCGGCGCCCGGCGGTGTCAGTGCGGCGCCTTCCTGCGTGGGTGTTGGATCCGGTTTGGCGAGGCGCCCCAGCGCGTTCAGGGGATCCACCAGGTGGGTTCGAAGCCTGCGATCGATCATGAAGACAACGATCGCAGCACAGAGGAGGATCGCCAGGACCGGCGTCCATGACCCGGGCGCGGATCGCCCCGGGTCCATCCTGGCAAGCAGGCCGAGGTATTGTACGCCATGCGGCAGCCAGGTCCCCGTTCTCACGTACATCCGTTCAACGGGCGTATCGACGCCCGCCACGCTCGAGGGAGGCTCGATTCGCTCGAAAGCGTGCAACCGGGTCTGGCTCGCGTGCAACGGAAGCGAATGAAGCGCGGCGGCGTCCGGATCGAACTTGAGCGTCTGATCCGCATCGGTGAATTTCGCGCTCACCGCCAGCTGGACGCCGGCGGCGTCGTACGCCGAGATGGCGAGCAAGTCGGGAATATCAAGCATTCGCGCCAGCGTTTGATCCAGGTTGGACGCGTCGTCCGTGAGTGAATGGTGAAGTGTCGCGACAACGGCATCCGCGAGCAACTCGGATTTCTGGTGGATCAGAAGCTCTCGGCCGGCGCGCAGATGCCACTCATGACCGATGACGCCGACGGCGCCCATGGCCAGAATCGCCGCCACATTCGTGGCACGAAGAAAGTGCTGGACTCGAATTGTTCGCGGGCGCCCCATTCCCCCTCCTGCAGGCGGTCCTCGCGGGCGGCGGCGCATCGGCCGGCCCGACTCTTACATCATCCGTGACCAGCGGCCCGGCGGGGTGTGTGCACCGCGCGGTTCGAGCACCGGCCTCCGGACATAGCGTACAATTCATGGCGGGGGCGGCGCGTCAGTGGTGTCGTGATTCTGAAACGGGTCGATGATGAGGCCGGCAGGTCCCCGGTCCTATCGGACGCGAGTTTGTTCGCCGGACGCTCGAGGAGGGGCGAAGCGGAAAAGATGGGCGGATAGAAGGATTCCGGATCAGCCGGCATTCTTGGATTTTGCGCCGGAGTTGGCCGGTTCGTTGAAGGGCTTCGGGCGATCGTCCTTATCGTCGCTCTTCAGGGCGCGATCGGCCTCACCGCGGACATCCCGAACCTCGTCGGTGGTGTCCTTGAGCCCCTTCTTGAACTCGACAAAGCTCTTGCCCAGCGAACGGCCGACTTCCGGGAGACGTTTGCCGAAAATGAGCAGCGCGAGCACCCCGATGACGATCATCTCGGGTACGCCGATCTGCTGAAAGATTGCCAGAACCTGATGTTCCGGGACCATGTTGCGTCTCCTCGGGGGAAAGGGCTGAGTCCGAAGGATTATATCGTAACTTTCGACCCACGGCCTTACCACCCGCAGATCACACCACAGATCGATCAACGCATCAAACTCGTTGTTGTTGCACGACTTGGCGTCGAGGACGGCTCGCAGTTCTCAAATTATTTACGGGTGGGCGCAGATTCTGCGGTTCGAACAGGAGATGGGCCGTCCCAGTTGCTTCGCCTGACACCCACGACAAAGCCTGCCGATGTTTATGGGGACGTCGCCGATCAACGCGCCCCCATGCGGGCGAAAAACGAGGCAGGCATGTGCGGCATCGCTGGTATCGCATCTTCGAGTTCCCTGGGGTCGGAACACCGGGCACAGGTGCGCGCCATGCTCGATCGGCTGCGGCATCGCGGCCCCGATGGCGCAGGCGAGCATGCTGAGTCGAACGTCATCCTGGGTCATCGACGGCTTTCCATCATCGATCTCGAAACCGGCGGCCAGCCGATCGCCAATGAGAATCGCACCGTCTGGGCCGTCGCCAACTGCGAAATCTACAACTTTCAGGAGCTGCGCGACGAACTAATCCAGCGCGGCCACGCATTTCGTTCCACAGGCGACGCGGAGTGCATCGTTCACCTTTACGAGGAATTCGGCACGCGATGCGTCGAACATCTTTCCGGCATGTTTGCCTTCGCGCTCTGGGACTCGCGCGAACGCCGGCTGATGCTCGTTCGTGACCGGCTTGGTGTGAAGCCGTTGTACTACACCGTCGTCGGGGACCTGCTGGCGTTCGCGTCTGAGTTGAAGTCGCTCGCCGTCATCCCCGGTGTCCCGAACGAGGTCGATCCCACCGCGATCTACGACTACCTCGTTTACGACTTCATCCCTTCGCCGAAGACCATCTTCAAGGACGTTCGCAAGCTCAGTCCCGGCTCGATGCTCGTGTTCGAGGAAGGGCGCGCCTGCGTCGAGTCGTATTGGGACCTGGCCGCTCACGATCATCATCCCGGAACCGCGGACGAAATCGCGGAGAATCTCTGGCACGAATTGAAGCAGGCGACGCGGCGTCGACTGGTGGCCGATGTGCCGGTCGGTGCGCTTCTAAGCGGCGGCATCGACTCCGGCGCCGTGGCGTACGGCATGTCGCAGCTTTCGCGCGACCCGATCGTCACGGTCACCTGCGGGTTCAACGAAGCGGCGTTCGACGAACGCACCGCTGCACGCGAGACCGCGTCGCTGGTTCGATCCAAACATTTCGAGCATCAGGTCCACGCCGCCGCAACGGCCGTCGTCGACCGGCTGGCGTGGCATTTTGACGAGCCTTTCGCCGATCCTTCGGCGGTTCCGATGTTCTTCCTCAGCCAGACAGCCCGGCGACATGTGACGGTCGCACTCAGCGGCGACGGCGGCGACGAGGTTCTCGCCGGGTATCGACGCTATCGATTCGATCTCTACGAGAACGCCGTAAGAGGGTGGGTGCCTTCGATCGTTCGGCGCGGCGTACTCGGGCGACTGGCGGACTGGTATCCGCAGCCGGCCTGGATGCCGCGTGCGCTGCGTGCGACGTCGACGCTTCGAAATCTCGCCACCGATTCGGCCACCGCGCACGGCCTTTCGATCGCGGCGCTCTCTCCGATCGAGGCTTCTGTTTTGCTTCAGAGCGACGTACAGGGCGAGTTGGACGGATACGATCCGCTCGATCAGGTTCGGCGAATCCACCATCGATGCGACGCCCCCGACGCGCTCTCGCGGTGTCAATATGTGGACATCCGGCTCGGTCTTGCGGACGGCATACTGACCAAGGTGGATCGGGCCAGCATGGCGCACGCGCTCGAAGTGCGTTCGCCGATGCTGGACTACCGGTTTGTCGAATGGGCGTGGCGCATCCCGCCAGGGCAGCGCATCCGGGGAGGACGCGGCAAGGCGCCGCTTCGGGCCGCACTGGCGCGCGAGGTCGGATCGGCTTTCGCCCGCCGGCCGAAGGCGGGATTCGATGTGCCCTTCGATGCCTGGTTCGCGGGGCCGCTTGCAGATCGTTTTCAGGATGAAGTGCTGTCGCCCGGCGCGAAGTCGCACGAGTGGATCGCCCCGGGCGCGGTTCGAAGGATCTGGAACGCCCATCAGGCCGGCCGGGTTCGCCGCGGCGCGCTGCTCTGGAAGCTTTTCATGCTCGAAGCCTGGCGGCGAACGCACACTTCGACATCGGCGGCGCCGGCGCCGAGAAATCCGACATCACCGGTGGTCCTGGCCTGATGGTCCGGACCCCGGCGGGAATCTGTTTTGAATCCAACGCTTGTCAGAAAGTTTCTTCTTCCCGCACATGAACGCCTCCTGCGCCGCGGCACGCTGGACGTGTTGCGAGACCTGGAGCGCACCCAGTGGCTCTCAACGGACGACTTGCTCAGCTTGCAGCGAACGAAGCTGCGCGAACTGCTCCTCCACGCGAACCAGAATTGCCCGTTTTATTCCGATCGCATCTCGGCGGCGGCGATTGATCCCGCCACCGCCGAACTCACCGATCTTGAACGCCTTCCCACGCTCACCAAGTCGGAGATTCGACGCCACCTTCCGGCGATGCTCGAATCGCCGCGCCGTCGAAAGCTTTATCCGTACACCACCGGCGGGTCAACCGGCGAACCGCTTCAGTTCTTCATCGACCGCGAGCGCCAGGCGGCCGATCAGGCGGCGCGGGCCCGAACGCGACGATGGTTCGGCATCGATCTCGGCGAGCGGGAACTGTATCTGTGGGGCGCGGCCGTCGAATTTGCGGCGCAGGATCGGTTCAAGCAGCTTCGCGACCGACTGACCAATCACTTGCTTCTCAGTGCGTTTGAGATGACGCCGGCGCGAATGACGGGATACCTGGATCGCCTCGATCGATTCGATCCGGTTCACCTGTTCGGCTATCCGAGCAGTGTCGCGCTGCTCGCGCGTCATGCCCGCGACTTGGGGCGATCGCTCAAGACAAACTCACTTCGCGCCGTGTTCGTCACCGGTGAACTGATGCAACCGCAGGATCGCGACCTGATTGCGGAATCGGTGGGCGTCCCGGTCGCCGATGGCTATGGTTCACGCGAGGCGGGATTCATCGCCCATCAGTGTCCATCCGGGCGGTACCACATCACGATGGAGAGCCTCATCGTCGAGCTGCTCGATGAATCAGGCCGGCCGGTTGGCGGGGGGCATGCGGGCGAAGTCACGATCACCCACCTCGATGCCCGAGCCATGCCGCTCATTCGCTATCGAACCGGCGACATTGCGAGCCGATCCGACGATCCCTGCCCGTGCGGTCGCGGACTCACGACACTCAATATGGTCGAAGGACGCCGGACGGACATGCTGCACACGACCGCCGGCGGCGCTGCCCATGCGCTGGCGGTGATCTATCCACTGCGGGAACGGCCGGAGATTTCACAATTCAAGGTGGTGCAGCAGGCGGACTTGAGCCTCGATGTCTTCACGGTTCTGCGCGGGAAGCTGAGCGGCGGGGAGGAGTCCGAGCTTGTCTCCAGCCTTCAGCGCCGAATCGGCGATGTGGCCGTTCGCATTCACGAAGTCGAATCCATTCCGACGGACGCCTCGGGTAAGCACCGCTGCGTGGTGAGTCACGCGTCAGATTAATGATGCCGTCGAGACATGGTTAATCATCCACGTTCTGAGGATCGCCGGCCACGCGCGTTCCGAGCGGACTCAGGCCGGGCGTCTCGTCATCCACCGGAATCACGTCGGACTCCGGCTCGTCCGCCTTGCTTGAATCGCGCTTCTTCGTTCGGCCGGGGGAGTTGTAGGGAATCGGCTGCTCAAGGCCGGGAAAGCGATGGCGATCGTAACCCGGGAAGGGGGGAACGTATTCCTTCCACGGATTCAGTTCGCCGCCGTTCACCGCGACATCCTGCCGGGCAATATCCCAGACCAGGTCTCGCACGAGCCGGCGAAATTCCTGTTCCGATCGAAAATCAGCCTCGGCGATCGCGCTATCGCAGTCTTCATCTTCCTCAAGTGATTCAAGCACATCCGCCGGAAGAACGACCGGCACGCGAACGGTTGCCAGCGCGGTTCGCTTACGCGTGTTCCAGAGAATGCCGGCGTATTCCGCGTCGGCGTCGGTGTCTTCCAGCCGGGCGTAGATCATGCACAGGCCGGCTTCTCGGGCCAGCGATACATCCAGGATGTCCTCCCAGCCGTAGCCGCGCGGATCGAGGCCCGGCTTGCCGAGAAACACGATCTCCCGCACGGCCGGCAATTCGTCGAACAGGTGATTCCAGTAGACGGCGTGATGCACGGGCAGCGGCACGATCCGAAGACGTCGCTGGTCGCTTTCATTCTCGAACGATTCGACGCGTACCACGCAGACGGCCGAGGGGAACTCACCCTGTGTCGGCTCGGAAAAGAGCGTGTGCGCCCCGCAGCGGCTGAATGTCACCGGTTCGACGCCGAGATCCGCCGCGGAAATCGATACGACGCGATCGGTGCTTGGCACCTGGTACTTCGGCGCGTCATTGGAATTCGAGCAGCCGGCGATCATCAGCAGCGTGGCAACGAGCGAGCTTGAGGTGCATGTAACCCGTCGGCGACCACTCGAGGCGCCGGTCGAAATGTCATTGCGTGTAAGGAATCTGCTTTTCGTCATGGCGGCATCCGTTCCAGCGCTCTTAGTGGCAGTTCATCCATGGGCTTATCGGAGTGATGCGGTCGCCACTTTCGTTATGGGATGAACCGGGCCGTCAGCGCGGACAAGCGGGCGGTGAGAGAGACGCCCGGGCGGCATCTCGGCGCAGAAACCGCTCCGCGAACTTCGCGCCCGCGACGCCCCGGCCCGGCGCAGTTCTTGCGCCCGATCGGCCTGATTAGTCCTATCTCAGGTCGGTCCGGATCCCGTCCGATACCTCTTACGTCCCAAAGGGTGAATGTCCACATGTCCACCGTGACTTCCAACTCCTCGCTCTCACTCGAACTTGCGTCGGCGCCTGATCTGGCGACGGTCGTACGACCCAGAATCGTCTCGCCCGCGGCGGACCCCTCCGCCGTTCGGCTTCACCAGATTCTCAGGGAGCCGGTCATTCAGATCGCCCGTCGGACGCTCATGGGCGGCTTCCTGCTGCACCTGCCCCGCGCGGTCTGGATGATCTTCGACATCCTCGTGGTGTGCAGCGGAACCCTGATCGGCCACAACCTGTTCGTCTGGTGGGAGCCGACGCCGGTCACGCTGTTTGATTCCCATCTTTGGATCGCAAGCGGTATTCTCGCGTCGTCCGTCATTCTCGCAGGCAGTATGTTCGGGCTGTATGAGACCTCGACCCTCTGGTCCAGATCTCGAATTGTCGCCCGGTGCATGATGACGGTCACGGTCGCGATGGCGGCCACGTGGCTCGTCATGCATCTGCTGATGTATTCGACGTTGAGCCGACGTGCGGCCGCCACGGGCGTGGTCATCTTTCTTCTGAACGCGTCGCTCGTGCGGCTGCTGGCGCACCAGGCGGTTCGCGAGGTTCGTCGCGGCCTGCTCGTGATCGGCCAGGGTCCCTTGACCGGGCGGATCATTCGTTCGGTGCAACGCGGATCGGTGCCGGGTTATCGGCTGGTCGGCGTGGTTCACTCCGAAAGCCAGGGTCGGCACGATCACGGCGTCAGCGATATTCCATTCGTCGGCGACATTCGAAACATCGAAGAACTCTGTCGCCAGCACGATGTCGCCGAAGTCGTCGTCGCCGAGGATTCGATGCACAACCCGCTGGATGTTCGAGCCGCGATGGAGTGCCTGAAGCTGGGCTGCCGCGTGACGGACGAAACGACGTTTTTTGAATCGCTTTACTACGAGGTGCCCGTTTCGCACATCACGCCGCACTGGTTTCTCGCGGCCGATCTCAAGGGACAACGGCAGGAGCACTCCGTCGCCAAGCGGGTATTCGACATTCTGACGGCCGGTCTCGGCCTGATCGTCAGCGCACCCTTTTTCCCGATCATCGCCCTGCTGGTTCGATTGGGCGACGGCGGCCCCGCGATGTATTCACAAAAGCGAGTCGGGCAGGGCGGCCGCGTCTTCACGCTTCACAAATTCCGGACCATGCGGGCCGATGCGGAAGCAGGCGGCTCGACGTGGGCGTCGGCCAACGATCCGCGGGTCACGCCGGTCGGCAAATGGCTTCGCAAGCTCCGATTCGATGAGCTGCCGCAGCTCTGGAACATCCTTCGCGGTGACATGTCGGTCGTGGGGCCGCGGCCGGAAAGGCCGGAGTTTGTGAGCCCGCTTTGCTCGCTGATTCCGTTCTATGATCAGCGGCACCTGATGAAGCCGGGACTCACGGGATGGGCCCAGATCAATCTCGGCTACGGCGCGACGATCGCGGACGCGCGTCGCAAGCTCCAGTTGGATCTCTATTACATCAAGCACACGTCGCTGGAACTCGACCTGATCATTCTGCTCCGAACCTTTGGCACCTTCTGCCTCGGCTCGCGATGACCGGCGCTGGTTCGTTTTGGAATCGACTGCGGTCAGGCCCGGCGTCAATTCACCAGCTTCGGTGACGGTCGCCCCCGCTTCCAGTTCTCCCACCGCTCTTCATACCAGTCCAACTCCGTCACGCTGATCGTCTCGGTCTCGATGTAAACGGTGTCCTCGATCTGGAGCATCGGATCTTCGACCAGGTGGCGCGCGCTGGTGACGGCCTGCATCATCGCCGCGAAAAAGTCATAGGTGACCAGCGCCTGGATCTCGCCGCGACGAAGTCGATCAAGATGCCGGGGGTTTCCGTCGCAGAGAACGAGCCGGCAGCCGAGCGGCAGCAGCCGATCATCGGCGGCCGTCACGCGAAGCGGCGCATCGTTGAAGAACACCCAGCATCCGGTCCTCGGGTACTTGCGCATTTCAGCGCGAACGGCGCTGACAGCGTCGATGGGGCTGTCATCGCATCGAACCTCCTTGAGCAGTTCGACCAGGCCATGCGCCGGGAGTTCATCCCGAAAGGCTCGCCGCCGAATCAGCTCCGCCTGATCATCCTTGCTGGAAGTCAGAAGCATGGCTGTCTGCGGTCGGCCGGCGAGGCTTCGGACGCATGCGATACCGGCCATCTTTCCGACTTCGAGTTCGGAGGGGCCGCAATAGAACCGTCGGGCCTCGGGATTGGAGAGATCGCGGCCCACGATGGCCGTATGCTTTCCCCGACTGGAAAGCCGCTCCAGGACCGGCTGAACGGAATTGGGATCGGTTGGTACGACGCAGACGGCGTTCACGTCACTATCGAGCAGGGATTCCAGAATTCGTTGTTGCCCCTGCGGAGAGGCTGTTTGTGGGGCGTCGGTCGTGACTTTGAACGTGGGGTGTTCCGCTTCGACTCGGACTGCGATCGCGCGAATGACCGGCCATGTGGCGTCGTCCTGCGATTCACCGACGATGACGATGTGATGTCGCGGCCGGATCGGCGCCGGCTCGTCTGCGGGATCGCACGCGACGACCGAGAAGGCGAGCAGGGCGGTAAAGGCGGCGAAGGACGATCGAGTCGAGGGAGATGTTCGACGCATGTCTTATCTCCGTCCTCCCCCACCCGGACGCCTTCGATCATACACGATGCCGAGAACGATTCCGACCATGACGCCGGCAAGATCCGCGAACCAGTCGCCCCATTCCGCCGTGCGGCCGACGAATGGCTGCGTCAGTTCATCCATCGCGGCATAGGCGGCGAGTCCAACGAAGATTGCGATCGGACGGACGGAGCGAGTGGGAGAATCGGTGTATCGGCGAAACCGCCAGACGGTGACGAAGTACAGGCCCAGGTATCCCAGGAAGTGTTCGACTTTGTCACTGATCCACGGCGCAGAGGGAAGATTCGATGGCGGCAGGTGGGTGGCAATGAAGGCGGCTGTGAAGCAGCCGACCCAGACGATCGTGCGAATGCGGAGGGGTTTCGGCGTCATGCAGTGGTCTGCGCGTCGAGCGTTCGACGTCGCCTACGAATGGACGGGTGACGACGCGTCAGTCTCCGAGGCGATCTTCTCGACGGTCTCAGCACGGCGGACGGAATCTTCGGTCGGCATCGCGGTCGGGCCGGGGGTTGTCTGGGCAGGCGCCGAAGAGTTGCTTTGCGGCTGCTTTCGAACCGGCGTCCTGGGCTTCTTCGCCTTCGGCGCGCTCTTCTCGATGGAGACCGATTCCTGACGCACCGATCGCGACGGCGGAACTTCCGTGACGCGGCCCGGTGACGACTCCGGTTCGACGATCTCTGGTTCAACTGCGGTCGGCTCGACGCTTTCAACCTCTGAGTTTTCAGTTTTCTCAGGAGCGTCCGCAGCCGGGCGCGCCCCGGCGGGCGATTGACCATTCGTTCCTGCGGCGGTCGACGTGATGCTCTGAACAATCGGAGCGGAGACGGCCGGCGGCGGGCCGTCGAGCAGTGCCAGAAGTTCGTCGGCCAGCGCGAGATAGTCCGTCGCGCCGTTGCTGCGCGGCGCGTATTCGAAGATGGATTGCCCGTAGCTCGGGCACTCGGCCAGCTTGACGTTGCGCCGGATGACGGTGTTGAAGATTCGCGCGTCCCTCCATGGCACGGGCGTGCCGCGCGAGGATTCGAGAAAAGACGAGAGGTCGTCCACGACTTCAGCCGAGAGGCGCGTCGCGGCGTCGTAGAGACACATCACCATGCCCGCCACTTTGAGCCGGGCGTTAAGCCGGTGATTCACCAGTGAGATTGTTTCGAAGAGCTTGCCCGCACCCTGGAGCGCGAGAAAGTGAGGCTGCACGGGAATCAGCACGTGCGATGAGGCGCAAAGCGCGTTGAGCGAGAGCACGCCGAGCGACGGCGGGCAGTCCAGCATCACAATGTCGTACGGCCACTCTTTCGACGCGAGCAGATCGCGGAGGATGACTTCGCGTCCGACGACGCTGACCAGCTCGATCTCTGCGGCGGCGAGGTCGACGTGTGACGGGACGACGGAGATCGTCGGGGAGTAACGGTGAATGGCCTGCTCGAATGGAAGATTCTTGGTGAACACCTCGTAGATGCCGCGGCCGGGGGCTTCGCCGTCGAGGCCGAAGTGGGTGGAGAGATGGCCCTGCGGGTCGAGGTCGATCAGGAGCATGCGCTTGCCGCGCTGGGCGAGCCCGGCCCCGAGATTGACCGCGGTGGAGGTCTTACCGACGCCGCCCTTTTGATTGATGATCGCGATGCATTCCATTGCCGGGGTCTCGCATCCTGCGGATGGGTTGTCGGATCGCGAAATCGAAGAATCTCGCAATACCCGCTGAGCCATTCAGTATACCGGCTTCGCCGCCTCGGGACCACCCGCAGCGTTCGGCCGGGACGGACGTTAGTGCGGCGGTTGTGAATTCACGACGCACGGGTCGACGGGGTGATTCCAGGATCATGAACGGGGCGGGGCGGCTTTTCAGGTGAAGATCTGCGCTTTCGTTCAGACAGGGGCGTGAATCTGAGGCTGCGGCGCGCCGACGAGTGCCCGGGCCCGGGAAGGGCCGAGCGATTCGGCCATCGAAAAATTCTGGAGCTTCAGTCCGCGGGAGAAGTCTGAGCCGTGCTGTTGTCCCGGATTCGGGAGCGGTCGAACTCGGCGCAGAAAAAAATGGAAGGTGCCGCCGTGGCAGTAGCACCTTCCATCTTCTTACATGGCCCTCGATTTCTCGAAGACCTGGTTTCTCGTCGCTTCCACTCGTTACGTTTGTTTCACCGACGCGAAACCGATTTTCTTGCGGCTACTTACTTCTTCTTCTTCGTAGCCTTCTTCTTGGTGGCCTTCTTCGTGGCCTTCTTGGTGGCGCTCTTCTTTCGTTTTGCCATAGCGTCACCTCCTTTCTGGAAAAAAGAATAGAGGCGGCCGAATCTTTGTC
>CALLKH010000229.1 GCA_938008425.1 uncultured Planctomycetaceae bacterium
GGGCGATGGACGCCTGCGCCCGGCTGGACTCGGCGATCCGGGAGGTGCAGCAGGACGGACGCATCATCATCTGACTTATCAGTGCCACGATACTTACACTAAAAAAGACAAAAAATATCTTGGAATTCAGTTTTCCCTGCGCAGTCGTCATATATATTTAATCGAAATAGACGCGGGTCTATTTACAACCTACGACGCGACAGGAGAACGACACATGGCACACAACATCGAAGAACTCGACAACGTCATGCTGGGAAGCAACACCCCCGCCTGGCACGATCTGGGGACAGTCGTTGCCGGCCAGCCCAACTCAGCCGAGGCCCTCAAACTCGCTGGGCTCGACTGGAACACCACCCTCGAGCCGCTCACCCTTCCGGATGGTCAAGGCGGGATGATCGAGATCCCAAACGCCTTCGCGACCATCCGCGACGATCTTCCCCGAACTGACACCCGACGGGTCCTCGGCACGGTAACGAGTCGATACGAACCCATCTCCAACGTCGAGGCCTTCTCCATCGTCGACGAGTTCGCGGGTGAAGGCGGCGCCCGCTACGAGACCGCCGGCAGCCTTCGCAACGGCCGAATCGCCTGGATGATGGCCGCCATGCCGAACACGACCACGGTCGTCGATGACACCCTCAAGCAGTATCTCCTTCTCTCCACCAGTCACGACGGCACGCGATCGGTGCAGATCAACTTCACCCCGGTCCGGGTCGTCTGCTGGAACACCCTCTCACTGGCCGTGAATACCGCGCAGCGCTCGGCCTTCATCCGCCACACGAAGAACAAGAGCGATCAGATCGTCGAGGCCAAGCGCATCCTCGGCCTGGCCGGCGAGTACTTCGAGAATCACGGCCAGACGATGACGCGTCTGGCCAAGTCGTCGATCGACGATCGCTTCGCGGCCGCCTTCGTCATGACGATGTTTCCCGATCCCGAACCCGGCCAGAGGTGGTCGCTCGCCGACAAGAAGCGGTCGCGCGTCCTGCAACTCTACAAGGGTGAACAGGCCGGCGCCGATCAACAGGCCACCAAGGGCACAGCCTACGGACTCTACAACGCCCTCGCCGAGTACGCCGACCACGAGAAGACGGTCATGGCCATGGGCGGGCGCACGCGATCCGACGCCAGGATGGACTCGGTCATGTTTGGCTCCAGCGCCACGCTCAAGCAGCAGGCCGCCGGCCTCCTCACCCGCGTTCTCGAACTGGAGAAAGAGCCCGATCAGGAGCCAGCCGCCCGATCGGATGTCGAAGCGTTGCTCAGCCAGTTCCAACTCGAAGACGACGGCCGCAAGGCGTCGATCGACGCCCTGCTCGACTCCATCGACTTCGACAGCAACTGATCAAAGGAAAAGGTCGCGGCCGGCCCGGGGTGTAGCCGGGTCGGCCGCAGGTGATTGGAGATTCCAACCTTCCACAATCTACCCAATCTCGGGATTGGATCAAAGGAGAATACCATGGCCACACACACCACACCCCTGGCGGATCACTTCGAGTGGGAACGCTGGGTGCCGTCCGAGACGTCGCCCGGGTTTCATCGCTTCGACCGCACCGCAACGCTCGATGAATTGAAGACCGCAATCAAGCAAGTTCTGAAGGCCAACCAACTCGACGAGTACGAATGGCTCTCCGCGCCCGACGAGATCCTCCAACGAGACGGCGGCACAGCGCCCCCGACTCCACTTCCCCGCCTCAGCGGTCGAATCCTCGCCATCTTCTATTACACCGGCAGCAACGAAGGCTACTTTGTCGTCGTCGCAACAGTTGGCCGCGACCTCGAAACCCGCGCGATCACCTGCGAACAACACATCGTCATCAAACACTTCATGGATCATGAGTACTCCAGCCGGCTGGTCAGCCGACTGACCACTTTTCTGGAGGCATGATCGATCTGGTTGTCGCCGCGGTGGTGTAGCCCGCGGCGACTGAATTCACGACACCTCTAACAAACAGGAGATCCAACCCATGCTTATTCCCAAGGAAGTCTTCCCTATCAGCAAACTGGCCGCCCGAGACTCCACCCGCTACGCCATCAACGGCGTCAAAGTCGAGCGACACCCGGACGGCGCCTGTCGCGCCATCGTCACGGATGGACGTCGGCTCATCGTCGCCGAATGGAATGACGCCGAATCTCGAAAGGGGTATCCGCCCGGCGCGGGAGACACCTCCCCAAAGGACGGATTCCAGACGTTGATCTCGCGCGAACAGTGGGAGAAGGTCAGCAAGCTCATTCCCAACGCCAGACAAAGGCCGGTTCTACAGAGTGCGGTCCTGGACGAGCACGCGTCGAGCGATCAGTCGGTCGTCATGGGCATCACCGACGGCGCATCCGCCATCACCAACAAGGAGCCGCCGATCGAGGGTGTCTTCCCGCGATACGAAGACCTGGAACTCGACCCGCCGCGCGGCTCGCATTACTTCTTCGTCAACCCGACGTTGATGGCCGAGTACCTGACGACCCTCTCCAAGGTCGTCGATCCCAGAGACATGGGCGTCGCCATCGTCGCACCGAAGGATCGCGGCAGAGCGATTCGCATCGAGTCGCGCACCGCCGACATGTCGGTCTACGGACTGCTCATGCCCTTGAGCGGAGACGACATGAAGCGATTTGATCTGCCGGCCATTGAAGTTCGGCTTCACGAGTCGGCCGATGATCTTCTGCTCAACGCGAGACGGGCGCCGGCGCCGCCGGACTCGGACGATCTGAATGACGAGACCCTGAAGACCTTCCTCGGCGAGTATGCCGTTTGGTATGCCGCTCGGACGGGAATTCTGGATGCTATTGTCGAGCCTGTGGAAGAGGCGACGCCCGACGGCGAGATTCCGCCCAGTGACGATGCTATCGAACACCGCTGGCTCCAGATTCTCAAACTCGCGGCCGATGCACCGAATGAACTTCGATCTGTTGACCTCGATCGCGTCGTGTCTGAAGCCGAGAACCAGGGCGTGCGGGACGAATTCGTTGAATGGCTGGCTCGGCAGGACGTTAACTCGCGCACCCGGCAAGCGATCGAGGACTTACTCGCCGGTGATGCAAATCCCGAACCGGTCGAGGCGCCCGTGGCGCCGATTGAATCGACCGACAACCCGGCGAACGCACCCTCGTCAGTCGCCTCGGACCCGATCATCGAACATGAGGAACCGGCTACCGAACCCGATCGCCCCACCGCGTCGCCGTCAGTCACCGCGCCAATGTCAATGGTCCAGAAGCACGTCACCGTCGCCTCACTTCGAAAGTCCACCTGCGCGAGGTGCACGAGCTGTCAGGTGGCTGTCCACAATGGCCGCTTCAAGACGAGCGACAAGTGGCTCATCCGCGAGAACCGGTACTACTGTCCGGCCTGCGCCGACTTTGCCAACGACTCATTCAAGGCGGCGTCCTAGCTTCCCACGACAGCGAGCCCGCCCGCGGCATGCGCGGGCGGGCTCTGCGGAGATTCTTTGTGAAAGCAATTACCATCCTCCAGCCCTGGGCTTGGCTCATCATCCACGGCTCGAAGCGCGTCGAGAATCGATCCTGGCGTCCCGGGCTCAAGCCTGGAACGCGATTCCTCATCCACGCCGGCCAGAGTCGGGAGTGGATGCCCGCCGTTCTTGATGAGTCAGTGGCTCGTGACTTCCCGGAATTGCGGCGAGCGCATGACTATGTCTTTGGCTCGCTTCTCGGCAGCGTCGAGTTCGCCGACTGTGTACCAGCCGGTCACGCCAAGGTCGCGAATGAACCCGGCGCCACAGGGCCGCTCTGCTGGATTCTCAGGAATCCCGAACAACTCGACCGACCGGTCAAGTTCAGGGGAATCCCCGGCCTGTTCGACGTTCCGGACGGCCTCGTGGACAGCGCTACTCACTCACTTCCGCCAGGCGGACGTCCGTCGACTTGATGCCCGATTCCGAGCTCGACGATCGCTCGCGCGGCGGCCACCCTGCGCCGTGAGTTCAGCGGGAATCAGGATCAGCTGCACGCCCATATCGTCCACGTCGCGCTGGGTGGTCATGATGATGCTGTTTTGTTCCTCGTCGTTCGAATACAGCATGAGTGACCAGACGCTGGGCTCGTTGAGCGGATAGCCATTGATGATCGCCGTGATCGCAAAGTCGACGTCTTTCGCGCCTGGAATATCGTCCC
>CALLKH010000230.1 GCA_938008425.1 uncultured Planctomycetaceae bacterium
CGTGTTTGCCGTTGACCTGCTCCGGGGACATGTAACCAATGGTTCCGATGATCGAAACCAGAATGCCGACCAAGATCAGGATGTAGCCCCAGCGATTCGACTTGCCGGCAAACTCGAATGAAATCGTCGATCCGTCGTATGCTGCTCCGCATTCCGGGCAACGATGCACCGTCGGCAACCCTCCCAACGAATAGCCGCAGACGACGCAGTTGATCGCGCACATGGCGCAGTCCACTTCGGATGGCGCTTCGGCCGGATGATGCGTCGGATTCGAGTTTTCGGCTGTTTGATCCAATCGGACGGGTCCTTACTTGCTCTCCTTCTGCCCCGCATCCTTCACCGCGTTCAACTCCGCACGCAGCGCCGCCAGTTCGTCGACATCCTTGGCATGTTCCGATTCCGCCTCGGCTTCGATCATCGCGTCGATTTCCTCGTCCGTCACGACCTCAGCCGGCGTGTCGGCCGTGTCGCTCATGGCGGCGGACTCGATCGTTTCGAGGAACATCGTCGTGCGCTCCTCCATGGTCTGGGCCTGAACGAGCGCCTTCTCCCATTCCATCTGCGTCTTGACGAGATCGGTCTCGCCGAACATGCGGCTGATTTCGCGGGCCATGGTGCCCATGGCCTGTGCGAAGTCGCTCGATGCCTCGGCCTGGCGCTTGATGATCAGGGCGTTCTTCACCGCGAGCAGCTGCCGCTCCAGCATCTTCTTCACCGCTGCCGTCTTCTTGAGCGAGCTGCGGATGAAGTTGTACTGGCCCATGTCGCCGATTTCCTTCGCGCGGCGGGCGTTGCGGATGAACTCGTTGGTGAACTTGTTCTGCTCCGAAATCGACTTCTCAATCCGCCGGATGCCCTGGCGAATCTTGATGTCTCGTTCGATGCGACGCTCTTCAGATGATTTGAACAGGCTCATGGCGGAAACCCTTGATCAAGTGGCTGCGATTCGAACGGCTGACGGGATTGTCTCCGGGATCGGCGTGTGATCCACTCTCGACCGTCTTCGTCTCTTCACTCCTCCGGAACAACCAGCCAGCAGATGATATATACAAGTATACCGGGAAACGCGGCCGAGCAGATCGAGATCACGACATAGAGGACCCTCGCCAGCGTCGGGTCGATGTTGAAGTGCTCCGCGAGGCCGCCGACTACGCCGGCGATCACCCGATTGCGCCTGGAACGGCGCAGCGGTCTCGATGCGCTCATTCTTAATCCTCCGCCAGAAGCCGTCGCGGCGACGCCTCGTCACGCGAGGGGGCCGGCTCGTCGTCGGACGCCTCTTCCGACTCTGCGGCCGGTGAAGCGTCGTCGTCGGCCGTCTCTTCAGCTTCGGCCTCCGGTTGGGCCGTGGATTCGGATTCCTGCTCGACGTCCGCGACGTTCGAATCCCTTACGATCTCATCGTCGTTTATGGCATCGTCTTCGGCGCTCTGCCGGGACGCTTCCGACTCGACATTCGCATCTTCAGAACGCCCTGGCTCAGCGTCCTTTTCGCTCCGGCCGTCCGATCGGGCGGGCTCTTCGGTCTCATTCGCCTCCGCCTCCGCCTTGATCGTTCGCTCGAACGACTGCTCGGCGTCAACGTCCCCGGCGGTTATATCGACGGCGTCACGCTCCATCTCGGCCGCGTCATCGTCAACCAGATCAAACTCCGGTAGCACCTCCACGTCGTCCAGTTCATCCTCCCGATCGGTCTCAGGCGGCGTTCGCTCGGTCGCCGGGCGCACGGGAATGATCGGCGGCGGCAGCACGGGCTGGAGGTCGGCTGATGCCTTCGATTTCTGGGCGGCAGTCGCGGGACTCGAAGGCGCCGGCGGGGCGATCGCGTCGGTGGCGAGCGGTGTGCCGCAACGTCCGCAGAATCGCGCCGTGACGTTGATGATCGGCGTCGAGCAGCGCGGGCAGATGGCCGGCAGCTTCTGGTCGAACGAGCGGGGGTCGAGCAAGTAGGCGTGCAGCTCGTACGCGAGGCGCGTGCTCTCGGGCGTATTGGCGATGACAATGCGAACACGGGTGCCGCTGCGCTTGCGCTTGACTTCGAGGTCAATTCGCGCGACGGTCGGCGTATCCAGCACCGCGCTCCAGAATCCGCCCTTGCCTTCGCTATCCGGGTGGGCCTCGATTCGAATACCGTCCAGATACCAGGGGCGACTGAGACGATACGAACGCCGCGCGACAAACTGAACGATGGCCGGCTCGACATCTTCTTTCTTGCGTTGGACGAAGACTTCGAGCATTCCGGTTCAGGTTCCTTTGTTCGTTCGGCGCCCGATTGAGCACCCGTTATTGCGGGGGAAAGCTGATCACGCCTTTGGTGCGTTCCGCCTGATCAACCCTCCGCCGCCTTGTGTCTTTCCCGCACCCGCCGGTCGGCCTCTTCAAAGGCCTGTTCGCTGTCCTTGACCAGCCCGGTGTCCATCTGTTCCCAGATGTCGAGCACCTGCTGCGTTCCCGGCGTGAGGGCGCTCTCGCCTTCTGACAGACCGGTCTTCAGCATGTCGTCCAGCCGTTCCTGGTACATCTCCGCCGTGATGTTGTCGTTCTCGATCATCTTCTCCAGCGAGACGAGGTCCTTTTCGCTGATGAGCCCCAGCTTGCTCCCGCGCGCCTTGGCCCGCTCGGCGTTTTCGCGAAGCATCCGCATGCGCGTGACCGTGACGGCCTCCTTGCTGCGGATGTTGAGCTGTCGCGAGGCCATGAGCTGTTCGGTGGTCTT
>CALLKH010000231.1 GCA_938008425.1 uncultured Planctomycetaceae bacterium
ATGATCGGAAGCCGATCGAATGCAGGTGCATCCCGGGGCGGCTCGCGCCTGTGATCCAGTTCCCGCACCGTCCATGGACGCCGTTCCCGGCTCCGGGAACGCGAAATTCCGCTCCTTCACGACCCGGCTTAGAATACCCCCGCAATATGACCGCGAATCGAGACTGGAAGATCGTCCCCTACCGACCGGAACACCGCGACGGCGTCGTGGCGGTCGTGAAGTCGGTGTTTGACGAGTACGGATTCACGTGGGAGGCCGACGGGTACTGCCGCGATCTCTACGACGTGGAGACCGCCTATCTCGCCATCGGCGGCCGATTCTGGTGCGCGGTTGAGGGCAAAGCCGACCGCGTCATCGGCTGCTCCGGTGTCACGATCCATGACGGCCACGGCGAACTGCATCGAATGTACCTGCTGGCCGGTGAGCGCGGCCGCGGCATTGGTCGCGCCTTGCTGGAGACGTGCATGGAGCACGTGAGAGCATCGGGCGTCGGCGCGATGCGGGCCTGGAGCGACGTCAAACTCCCCGACGCCCACCGGCTTTACCTGAAGGCCGGATTCGTTCGAGACGGTGAGCGGATCTGCGACGATCCCGACAAGAGCCGCGAGTACGGATTCTGGAAGGAACCGCTGTGAAGCGCCGCAGTTCCAAAACCCCCAGACTGCCGTTCGACCCCCTGCGTGTGCGCGGCGAAGACGAGAATCCGTCGGGCGGCGGCGAATCGGCGGCCGCACCCGTCGCCAAGGGCTCCAAATCCGACGCCGCGACGATCAGCGTTTCTGAGCTGACCCGTCTCATCAAAGGCGCGATTCTCCAAGTCCTGCCCTCCGACATTCGTGTCATCGGCGAACTCTCCAACGTCGCCCGACCGTCCGGCGGCCATGTGTACTTCACGCTGAAGGACGCCGGCAGCGAGGTGCGGTGCGTCATGTGGCGATCCGCCGCTCAAACGCTTCGGTTCGACATGCAGGAAGGCATGGAGGTCATCGCGACCGGTTCGGTCGACGTCTACGAACCGCGCGGTCAGTATCAGCTCTACGTTCGCCGCCTGACGCCATGCGGCGTCGGCGCGCTGGAACTCGCCTTTCAGCAGCTCAAGGAGCGCCTGGCGAAAGAGGGCCTCTTCGACCCCGCGCGAAAACGGCCGCTTCCGCCCCACCCCAGCACTATCGCCGTCGTCACAAGCCTCACAGGCGCAGCCATCCGTGACATGCTTCAGACACTGGAGCGCCGCTACCCGAAAGTCCAGATTTACGTCTTCGGCGTGCGGGTTCAGGGCGACGGCGCGGCGAATGAAATCGCCGACGCCATTCGTCGAATCAACAAGTCGAGCGCCGCGCTGGGCGGCGTCGATGTCATGATCGTCGGCCGCGGCGGCGGCTCACTGGAAGACCTCTGGGCCTTCAACGAGGAGCCGGTCGCCCGCGCGATTTACGAGAGCAAGATTCCCATCGTCAGCGCCGTCGGTCACGAGGTGGACTTTACCATTGCGGATTTCGTGGCCGACGTTCGCGCCGCAACCCCGACCGCCGCCGCCGAGCTCGTCGCCCCGAAGCTCTCGGACGTGATGGCCGAACTGGATGATCTTCGCCACCGCCTGTCGCAGGCCGTTCGGCGGCGCATCGAGTCGAGAGCCCTGAGATTAGCGGCCCTTGAACAATCCCCGTGGTTTCGCGACCCCATCGGCCAGATTCGACGTATCCATCAGAAGGTGGATGAGATGATCAGCCGGCTGCGGCTGAGCGTCGCACGGCGAATTCACCGGGCAAAGTCACGCGTTCACGGACTGGAGCTGCGATTCGTCGGCGCGCGGCCGACGGTGCAACTCGCCCGTCGACGCGAGCGGGCGACGCGGGTCGAACGCCGGCTTGAACGTGCGATCGAGGCCACGCTTCACAAATGGGAGCGGCGCGTTCGCGGCATTGAGCTTCGCCTCGCTTCAGTGACGCCGCGTCGAAGACTCGAGGCCGACGCCGATCGGCTCAAAGGGATCACTCGCGATCTTCGCCGCACGATGTCGCGCTACCTGGCGCAACGCGGGAAGGACTTGTCGGTCCTGGAAGCCCGACTGGCGGCGGCGAGCCCGGAAAACGTGCTGAATCGCGGCTATTCGATCACCCGTCGGCACCGCGACGATGCGGTGGTTCGCTCGGATGCCGAAGTCCGCGAAGGCGACAAGATCACAACCCAGACCGCGGACGGTACATTCACCAGCCGCGTGATTGATGACAAACAAGGCGAGTTGTTTGACTGAGGGCGATCGTGAGACGCCCTCGGCCAGGCAACCTGGACAGGAATCAGGGCAAGAGACGAGGACGGGAGGCACCATGTCCAAACAGAAATTCGAATTCGAGTCCGCCATGACCCGCGCGGAGGAAATCGCTGGGGCGATCGAACAGGGCAAAATCGGGCTCGAGGATTCAATCCGGCAGTTCGAGGAAGGGATGGAACTCATCCGCCAATGCCGCAAGGTGTTGAACGACGCCGAGTTGAAGATTCAGAAGCTGGAGGCCGACAGCGAGGGCGGTGCGGTTGCGGCGGGCACCCTCGCGCCGCTTGACGAGGCATAAACCTAGTACTTACAATAGGTTCCGCGATGACGACCGATCCATTCAATCTCGAACTTTCCGATCTTTTTGAAAGTTCAGCCTCGACTGATATTCAATCGCGACCGAACCGTCGTCCAGCTAAGATCATGCGATTTAGCGTCCCGAGTTCAGTGAACGTCGCGGATCGCATTGAAAACCGAATAGGTGTCGCACGCAGCGCTGAATTCATTGGCGCAGTGCTGGGAACATTTCCTTCATGACCGGACTCCGCGAACGCATCGACCATGAGCTGATGACGGAGGCCAAAACCGTCTCAGCCGGTCTCATCTCGGCGATTGATGCGATGCGGGAAGCACCCGCACGGCTCGTTGAAGCGATGCGATACAGCGTCGACGCGGGCGGCAAACGATTGCGTCCCGTCCTCACGCTCTGGTGCAGCGACCTCTGCGGCGGTGATCGAACGATCGCAATGGCGCCGGCCATGGCGTTGGAGTGCGTGCATACGTTCAGCCTCATCCATGACGACCTGCCCGCCATCGACAACGATGACCTCCGACGCGGCCGACCCACCAGCCACAAAGTTTTCGGCGAAGCGACGGCCATTCTCGCCGGCGACGCCCTGCTGACGCTGGCCTTCGAGCTGATCGCGACAGGTGTTCAGGATGGCGATCTGTCGCGACGGATGATTCTCGAACTTGCGCGGGCGACCGGCGCGAGCGGGATGATCGGCGGCGAACTCGACGACATCGACGGCGAAGCGCATGACGCCGACGCCGCACGCGTTGCGAGAATCCACGACGCAAAGACCGCCCGGCTGATCCAGTGTGCCTGCCGCCTCGGCGCCGTGGCGGCGAACGCCGACGAAGACGACGTCGCGGCGCTCTCGGATTACGGCCGACACCTCGGCCTCGCCTTCCAGATCGCGGACGATCTGCTTGACGAGACCGGCCACGCCGACAAGGTCGGCAAGCGTACCGGCAAGGACACCGCCGCCGGCAAACAGACTTACCCGCGCGTGATCGGTATCGACGCGACGCGACAACTCGGCGCGGATTCGGTCGAAAAGGCCGTCTGCGCTGTCAGCCGTTTCGGATCGAAAGCCGATCGACTGGTCGCACTGGCCCACTACGTGATGGAACGGAGTTCCTGACGGCCCGGTGCAAATGGGGCATGGATGCGGCGACGTCGCAATCGCACGTCGCGTGAAACGAGGGTGACTCAGAGACCATGGACAAGATTCTTCCGAAAATTCACTCGCCGGCCGATCTTCGCGGCCTCACCATCGCGCAACTTGACCAACTCGCCTCCGAGGTGCGAGAGCGGATCATCGGCGTCGTCAGCCGTCAGGGCGGGCATCTCGCCAGCAATCTCGGCGTGGTCGAACTGACGATCGCACTCCATCGGGTCTTCGACTTCAAGCACGACGCCCTGCTCTGGGATGTCGGCCACCAGGCGTACGTCCACAAGATTCTCACCGGCCGAAACGACCGGTTCGACACGATCCGAAAAGGCGGCGGCCTCAGCGGCTTCCCCAACATCGAGGAAAGCGAGTACGACCTCTTCAACGTCGGCCACGCCGGCACAGCGATTCCGACGGCCGTCGGCATGGCCCGCGGCGCAAGTGCGATGAAAGTCAATCGTCGGGTCGTCGCCGTGGTCGGCGATGCAAGCATCTTCAACGGCGTCGCGTTTGAAGGCCTGAATCAGGCGGGCACACTTAAGCGCCAGTTGATGGTCATCCTCAACGACAATTCCATGGGCATCGCCCCGACACAGGGCGGCATGGCCGAGTACCTCGCCAAGTTCCGCGTGAGCCCGATTTACGAAGAACTCAAGAAGCGCGTAAAGAAGTATCTGCCGCAGGTGCCCATCGTCGGCAAGGCGACCTTCGAGGCGCTCGATCACCTCAAGGAGGGCTTCAAGGCCACCGTCTCGCCCCACCAGATTTTCGAACAACTCGGATTCGTTTACGTCGGTCCCACCGACGGCCACGACGTCGAGCACCTGATTGAACTTCTCGACGCCGTGAAGGACGTGGATCATCCCGTGCTTCTACATGTTCACACCGAGAAGGGACGCGGGGCCGATTTCGCCAAGGCCGAGCCGACAAAGTTTCACAGCCCCAAGCCGTTCAAGATGGAAGGCTGCCGTGTGGAGATCCAATCCGGCGGCCGCAGCTTCACGGCCGCCTTCGCAGACGCCGCAATCACGCTGGCGAGCGAGGACGAGCGCGTCCACGGCCTCACCGCCGCCATGCCGGACGGCACCGGCATGAACAAATTTCAGCAGACATTCCCGGATCGCTACCTCGACGGCGGCATCGCCGAAAGCGGAACGGTCGACATCGCGGCCGGCATGTGCAAGGCGGGACTGCGCCCGATGGTCGCCATCTACTCGACGTTCCTTCAGCGGGCGTTCGACCAGGTCTTTCAGGAGGTCGTGCTCCAGAAGCTGCCGGTCACCTTTGCCCTCGATCGCGCCGGACTCGTCGGCGGCGACGGCCCGGTTCATCACGGCTTTGCCGACATCGCCTATCTTCGCGTCTTCCCGAACATGGTTCTCATGGCGCCCGGCGACGGCGAAGAAATCCTCGAATCACTTCGACTCAGCTTGAAATTGAACGTCCCCAGCGCAATCCGATATCCGAGAGACACGGTGCCCGATGCGCTGGAACCCAAGGGGACCACACCGTTCGCGCTGGGCCGCTCGATCACGCTGCGCGACGGGGCCGACGCGACGATCCTGGCCTACGGCTCCACCTGCCGGCCCGCCCTGGACGCCGCCGAGCTTCTCGCGAATGACGGCATCGAGGTTCGCGTCATCAACGCCCGTTTCGCCAAGCCCGTGGATCAGAACATGGTCTCGGAGTCGCTGACGCGCGGCGGTCCGGTTCTCACGCTGGAAGAGCACTCGGTGACGGGAGGCTTCGGTTCGGCCGTTCTTGAGACGGCGCGTGATCTGGGGCTGGACGCCTCGCACCTGGTCATCGTCGGCATGCCGAGCGATGGATTCATCGCCCACGGCTCCCGTGCGGTGCAGCTCGCCGAGTGCGGCCTCGACGCCGCCGGCATCGCGGCCACTGTTCGGGACGCCCTGAAGCGACCGCTGTCGGAAGATGTCGCATCGCACAGCGGCAAAGTCGCGGCAAGCCGCTAGTCTCCCTGCGAAACCTGACTCAAACTGGAGTGCCGACTGACAGGCACTCCGGTTCATCGATTCGCCGACCACCCTGCCGGACGCCATCGGCCCCGACCGCTCGTCCGGTAACTCCGTGCCGGGGATCACACCCTGATCATCCTCGATCGCCCGGGTAATCGCCCGGTTATCGCCCTTTCCTTTCGCAAGTCGCCCACAGTCCGAAGCTTGGCCGTCGCGATTCAGATAACATCTCGCGAATGTTCACTAACATCGCGTCACGCTATATCGGACACATCGATACTGCTCGAAGCAATTCGTTGACATGCCGGAATCAGACTGATATTTTCGACCGGGTAGTCAGTTGCAACTGCAATTCAACTTGCATCACGCAAGTTTGTCATGATCAGTCGAGGACGCCATGGAAGCTTTCGGGACTACCACCGCCGCCCAACGCAATCGACTTCATCGCGGACGCAAGATCTTCACGCCGGCACTGGCCAACCGAACGCTGCCGCTCGTCTCACGAATCGTTTCAGAAGTCGTCGCCCAGCACAAGATCATCTGCCGCATCGAGGCGCGCTACGAAGTGCCCGATCATTCCCATTCCATGGAGGCGCTCGAAGACCTTCGTGACCAGTACGCCGACGAACTCGACACGCTCCAGGAATTGATCGAGGAACTCAACCATATCGGCTGCCAGCTCAAGGACTGGGAGCGCGGCGTTGTCGATTTTCTCGCCTTCGTCAACGGCCGGCCCGTCGAACTCTGCTGGCGACTCGGGGAAAAGCAGGTCTCGCAC
>CALLKH010000232.1 GCA_938008425.1 uncultured Planctomycetaceae bacterium
ACGCCCCCGTCATTCAGGTCTTCAGCACAAGCAATCTCGGCCAGAACCTGAACGTGATGGAAGGTATCATTTCGTTCGCGAAGATTGTCAGCGGACAGGGCACATGGGCCGCGCAGCCTGCCGTCGCCGGCAAGTATCTGAAGTCGATCACATTTCAAAACGCGTCATATCCGGTCTCCGGCGGCCGAGGCTATGCGATCTTCGCGGCCAGCCTCCGCGCCGGCTCCCCGGACAACATCAACTGTGCGACGCCGGAGGATGTGTTCGCCGGCGATGCGGCGTTCGAGAACTCTCGCGTTCCGGTGACCGGCACGTCGACGTCCTGCGGCGGCGGCGCCGATACCAACGCGCTCTGGTTCCGGTACACGGCGATGGGTAACAACGACGTCGACGTTCGCACCTGCGGATCAGCGCTCGATACCACGCTCTCGGTTTACTCCTCCTGCGGCGGCTCCGAGATCGGATGCAGCGACAATGGCTGCGGATTCGGCTCGCGCGTCACTTTTGCGGCCGTTCAGGGCAACAGCTACCTCATTCGCGTGGCGGGAAAGAACAACGCCGTCGGCGCGTTCACGCTTCACATTGATGATCCCGCACACGTCGATATTACGATGCCGCTGCAGTTCAATTGGAACGGCATCTGCCACGGCGCTTCGGAGCAGACACTTCCGGCGAGCGGCGGTACCGTCGGACAGACGCACGAGAATCGCAGCGACCTCAACGGCTATCGCGCCATCGCCGATCGCGGACTGCTCAATGACGGCCTGGCGACCGACTCGCTCGGCTTCATCGGAACCGTTGGCTATGAGGGTACGATCTACCAGGTCTACCCGACCGCGCTTCAGCCCGACATGGTCCATCTGGGCAATCGCAATCTCGTCGCAGGCGGGTCACGGGCGTTCTCGCCGTCGAATACCGTCTGGCCGGCGCAGGGCGGCACCTCTACCTCCGACAACGGGCTCCATCCCCTTTGGCTCAACACGCCGGACCACACCGGTCCGCAGGTCTCGAGCATGACGGCGCTCAACGCCGTCTTCGGTCCGAACACGCAGGTCAGCGTGCTCTACCACATGTCGAACGGCGGCAGCAGCTACGGCACCTACTCGATCACGCTTGAGTTCACCGACTTCAGCAGCGTGTCTGTTGATGTCGACGCCACCGACTGGTTCGGCACCAACAACACCGCGATGCCCGCCCCCCGGCCGGGCGTCGTGATTCAGCGAAAGATGGGAGGCCCGTACAGAGCGGTCCAGAATACGGATCGAGCCGTCGATGGCGGCACGGGGAACCGGCTCTGGGTCAACGAAGCTGTCATCAATACGGCCTCGCTCCAGGGCATCGGCTTCGATCCGACCGGCAAGACGCTTGCGTCGATCGCCTTCGGAAACCCGCGATCGACGCCCAGCGGCACCGGCGGCGCCGTGGAGTCCGGCTTCAGCATCTTCGCCGCGACGCTTCGCGATCCGGCGAGCTTCAATCTCAACTTCGGACCGGAGGGCATCGGAACCGTGACACCCAACCAGATCGTCGCCGGCAGCACCGGCAAGATGACGGTGGCGGTGTCTCGCGGCAGCGGCTCGCCCAACAACATCACCTCGGTTGAGGTCGACGCCTCGGCGGTCGGACTCAGCAGCAACCTCGCGCTCAACGATGACGGTCTGAACGGCGACGCAACGCCGAATGACAACATCTGGAGCGCGGACATCGAGTTCCCAGTCAATACATTCCCCGATGGATTCAGTCTCCCCTTCACGGTCACGGATGCGCAATTCCGCACCGACATCGGGAACATCATCTTCTCCGTCATCGCGCCGACGGGAACGGTGACTCCGAACAATCCTGTCATCGGAAGCGAACCACTCGTCACCGTCGCCATGTCCACCAACGGACAGCCGACGCCGGGAATCGCGTCGGTCACCGTCGATGCATCGCCCTTCTTCGGCAGCAGCAATCTGCCGCTCAATGACGCAGGCACCGACGGCGACGCGGTCGCGAGCGACGGCATCTACAGCCGCCGCGTCCGGGTTCCGCTGGATGCCTTCCAGGCGCCGACGTCGCTCTTCTTCAACGTGACGGACACCTCGTTCAACTCCTACTTCGGAACCGCCAATACCGTCACCCCGGCCCCGCCCTCGGCGTCCATCACGCCGAGCCAGGGCTTTGAAGGCACGACCGCCAAGTACGTTGTCAACCTCACCGGCGGCGGCCTCATTGCGACGCAGATTACTTCTGTGACGGTGAATGCCTCGTCGATCGGCCTCGGCGCCAACCTGCCGCTCAATGACGCAGGCACCGGTGGCGACGTCGCGGCCGGCGACGGTCTGTGGAGCGCCGACCTCGTCGTGCCGATCGGGGCGACCCCCGGTCCGACGTCGCTGGGTTACACCATCGAGGATTCGAATTTCGCGCTGTACTTCGGATCGGTGAACTTCACCGTCGCCGGAATCACGGAACTGGGTACGCTGACAACGGGCCTGACGACCCGGGACGACGCGCTCAATCCGGGCGGGATCAACTGGTACAAGTTCACGCTGGCTTCCGATGTGAATCCCGCGTCACTCAACTTCCTGGACATCGACAGCGAAGGAACCAACCTCACCGGCGGAACGAATCCGCAGGACACCTACATCGGCCTTTACCGCGCCGATGGCACCCTCGTGAACTCGGATGATGACGACGGCTCGGGCTTCCTGAGTCAGCTCACCTATGGCGCCAGCTCTCCGCCGCGAGCGGCAGTGGGCAACGGCGTCGCCTACAACGGCCGTGACGGTTCGCTGATCGCGGGAACTTACTTCCTGGCGGCAACATCGTTCCCGGCAAGCTTCGGAACGACATCGTTCAATGTCTCCACGACCGCGACCTCGTCCGGAACGCTTCGCGTCAACTTCGCACTGGGCACCGTTCCCGCGGGTGGACCGCCGGCCGTCTTCACGGATCTCGGCCCGATCGGAACGACGCCGGTTTCCAGCACCCAGGCACTGTCGGCCGGCGGCGTGCGATGGTTCCGGTTCTCGGTTCCCACCACGATTGACGCCGCGAATCCGATTCGAACGTACCTCGACATCGACACCGAGGGATCTGTGATCGCCGACACGACCATGGGACTCTTCCGCGACGACGGCTCAGGCACGCTGGTGTCGACCGACAACGACGACGGCTCCGGCACGTGGAGCCAGTTGACCTACGGTCGCGGCACACGACCGGCGCCCGGCGACGGCCTCGCCTATAACGGCCGCGACGGCACGACGCTGGCGGCGGGAACCTACTATCTCGCCGTCACCGAGCACGCCGCCACGTTCGGCAACAACTTCATCGTGTTCTTCAACACCGGGACCAACGCCGGAAACGTGACAGTCAACATTCGCAGCGGTATGCAATCCCCGATCATCCACGGACCGGTGGCAAATCCCGCGAACGGACACGACTACTACCTCATCGACACGGGCTTCACCTGGACCCAGGCGGAGGCGTTCGCCGTGAACAATCTCGGCGGCCATCTCGCGACGATCAACGACGCCGACGAAAACGAGTGGGTGCGGGTCAACGTGCTTGTCTTCGACAGCACCGATCGGCGCGCCTTCATCGGATTCAACGACGAGGCCGTCGAGGGCAACTTCGTCTGGTCAAGCGGCGAACCCGTGACATTTACCAACTGGGGTGGGGGCGAGCCGAACAACGCCGGCGGCACGGAAGACTACGCCGAAATGCTCGGCAGCAACGGACTCTGGAATGACGTCAACCTGGCCGGCGTGGCGGCCGGCGACTTCGCGTTGATCGAAGTCGGCTCGACGAATGTCACGCTCGGCGACATGAATTGCGACAACGTCGTGGACTTCAACGACGTCGCCGCCTTCGTCATCGCCGCGCTGGATCCGGCCAACTACGCGATCCAGTATCCAGGCTGCGACATCATGCGGGGCGACTTCAACAACGACACGGTCGTGAACGGCGCGGACATCCAGCAGTTCACCGACCTCGTCGTGCCCTGACGATGGGCTTCCTGCAATACCCCCGTCCTCCCGCGGGCGAAAGCCGGGGAGGACGGGCGCCGTTTTGACAAGGTCACGGAATGACCGATTCGCATCGGCTCAGCCGCGCTCTCGCCATCCAAGCGTTCGGGGGCGCGGCTGACTCCGTATGCAAAATAGGCGGGCATTCGTCCGAATAATGAAGAAGCGTTCTTGCACCGTCGTGTAGAATGCGGATTTGACCCCCGCCGTCATTCGGCATTCCTCCGACGAAAGTACCTGTCAGATGAGATTCGCAACACACTGTTCCCGGTCGATCATCGCGGCCTCAACCTTTCTTGCCTTGGCGAGCATCGCCGAAGCAAACACACCGCCCAGCGCACCGTTCATCACGGAGCCCTCCACCGACGGCCAGATCGTCAATCCCGAGGACGTGCACATGGAGTGCAACGCGTTCCTTGATGTCGATGCGGGCGACACCCACATCTGCACCGACTGGGAGATCTGGACGCTCACACCGGCGCAACTGGTCTGGCGGTCGAGCTGCCTGACCGGCGTCGAGCGACTTCACACCCATTTGGGCGACGGAGTCTTTCAGGGCGCGTACACCGGCCGGACGAGTTTGCTTCCCACCGTCAACTATCTGCTGCGAGCCCGTCACAAGGACAGCAGCGGCGACCCCGCCACCGAATGGAGCCTCTGGGGCGGTCGATATTTCACCACAGGCTCCAACATAACGACCTTTCCCCTTGAGCTCGATGACATCGGCGACGCGCCGGCGCCCACGTTGAAAAACGGGTCGGGGCAGTCGATCGATCTGCCGGCCGGCGCGACGCCGCCGACAATTCTCGTCGAATCCGCGCAGGGGCAGCTGCTGCTGGAAGTCCGCGGCGACGCGGCGCCCGGGAATCTCGTCATCAACCCGGCGGCGCTCCCGGCGCACGTCAACGTACGGCTGCATGTGATCGCCGGCAGCGCGATGCTGACCCTGCCCGAATCCGATCTCGCCTTCGTCGATGACCACGGTGACAGCCACACGATCTATCTGCCCGCGATCAACCTGGCTGCGTTGCAGCATGCATACTACTGGATCACCTCCAATGGCAGCACTTACGTCGGCCAGGCGGGTCAAACTTCGCCCGAGTTCACGGCGCTGGCTCGCACGCCGAGCGTTCCCTGGTCCGCGCTCCAGCCCGGCTACAAGGTCGACCTCGTCGCGAGCGGCTTGCAACTGCCTGTGAACATCGCGTTTGTTCCTAATGCCGGTGAAGACCCCGAGGACCCGTTCTTCTACGTGACCGAACTCTACGGTGTGATCAAGGTGGTGCTGCGAAACGGCAATGTCAGCACCTTTGCCTCCAACCTGCTCAACTTCGCGCCCACGGGCGCCTTTCCCGGATCGGGCGAGCAGGGCCTGACCGGCATCGCGGTGGATCCCGTCTCAGGCGACGTCTTCGCGGGCATGCTCTACGACGCGACGCCGCCGAACGGTCCGCACTACCCGAAGATCGTTCGCTTTCACAGCGAT
>CALLKH010000233.1 GCA_938008425.1 uncultured Planctomycetaceae bacterium
GCTCATCAAGGTTTCACGCCGCGTCGCATCAGCGGCCGGGCGCTCGTCGGGTTCAAGATTAACGTTCAGCAGCGTCAGTGCGAGCCCGGCATCCGAAACCGCGATCCATGTTCCGTCGGCCACCGGGTCGATCGGTAGAATGGCGCGGCGGCCATCAAACTCACGAATCTCCGGCGGCAGCGCCGCGGGTCGCTTTCGGGATTCATCGCGATTGGAGATCAGGCGAAAACCGGCGGGCTTCGCGCCGCCGGCAGCAGCGGCCCATGAGCCGCCGGGAAGAATCAGTGGGAAGACGGTGACGGTGCACATGCCTTGTCATTCAGGTAGGCGACCGTCGATGGGGCGTAGCCGAAGTCAGCCGGCGGCGTCACGCCGAGCTCATGAAGCATCGCGGCCACGAGGGCGTTGTGATGAATCGTATGACTGAGCACGAACGCGAGCTCGCGGCCAACGCTCGTCTGGGCATCCACCGACAGCCCGTCGCTGGTGAGCATGGTCCGGAGCGAAAGCATGCGACCCAGCGCCCGCGCGGGAATCTTCTGAAGCGCCCGCTCAAATGCATCGAGTTCCTCGAGCGCCGCGCCACGGCTCGTTTCAATCCGGGTGTCGCGCTCGCGCTCGTCGTAGTCAAGGAGTCCGCCATCGACTGCGGCGAGAAGCGAACGAATATGGTCCAGTGAATGTCGGACATGGCCGCCGACGCTGCTGTTGAAGTGGCCGACGGGCTTTCGGGCGTACTGGTCGTCGCTGAGCGTGCAAAGCACATGACGAAGCTGCCGCACACCCTGAATCAGTGCGAACACTTGCGGGGAGGGTGAGTCTTTGGAAAGTGCGGGGGCGTGATTGTCGACGCCGGTGTGGCAGGATTGGGATCGACTCATGTGCTCGGAATCCTTCACTGAGCAAGCCGGCGGGTCTGCCCCGCGCTCCGGCGTCGGTCAGGGTCGCCCACGGGTGCCTGAGCTCCAGCGTCCGACAAGCGATTGATACTTTACGGGAGGGCAAAGGGAGCGCAAAGGGCTTTCGCCGTCGGATGTCTCCCGATTCCCGTCGCACGACATGCTCGGCGGCTGATACAGAATCCAAGACCGCCCCGGGCAAACGATCGGTCCCGCGCCGAATAAGTCGTCGTCGAGAGAATCAAGGCACGCTCCGCCTGCGGCCGCGGCACGGACACGCCACATCAACCTTATGTAAAATAGAAGCTTAAGACGAGATTCTATCCTTCACGTGGCTATCGGGCGAATCGACCGCCGAGGATCGGAATCTCCGTCCGACGAATGATCACGACGCTGACGCTCGCGACAAATACCACCAGCGCGAGTGCGAAGAGCAGGCCCCCATCGTCTTTGACGACGATCCCGAGCTGCGTCAGGTGGCTGACGATCGCACCCGAAATCACGCCGATCGAGATCAGCGCGCCGAGCACAACCGTTCGCGGCGTGAGAATCAGTATGCACGCGATCAGCTCCGCGATGCCGGAGCCAATCCGACCCCACGGCTCCATCCCCAGCATCGTGAAGATGTAAATCGACTCCTCGGCGCCGGTGAACTTGAAAAACAGCGTCTGGAACAGAATCACCGCGGCGACAATCTGAAGAACCCAGCTCAGCACCCGCAGTCTGGGCGACGCCGCGCCGCAGCAGGCGGGCTTGTCTTTCGTCGCGGAGTCGGACAGGGTCGCATTCATCGAAGTCATCATGACGCCTCATCAGTTCAGGGCGCCGTCGCGTGGACCGGGCCGGCCAGGAGAACTTTCACCAGCAGAACAACGATCTTCGGGGCCCGCGCTACTTCCCGTCAGCCGGCGCGAGCTTCTTCCATTCGGCGTCCGCATTTCTGAAATTGCCCGCCTCGTCCTTGTTCCAGTCCTTCAGCGCATCACCGAGCCAGCCTTTGTAGAACAGGAGCAGCCGTTCGTCGGCTACCTTGAAGTTTTCGGGATCGATGTCCACCTTCCGCCCGCCGTCGGCCATGGCCGTCGCGCACCAGCCGCCGTAGGCCGGCGCGAATCGCCCCGGATCGGCCGCGAACTTCGCCCGATTCTCAGCCGAGGTGAACCAGTAGGTGACGCCGCGATACTCGGAGGTGAACTCGCCGCGCCCCTTCTCGGGCTTGCCGCCGACATACGCCACCGGGTCGTAGCCTTGAATCGCCGGCTTGCCTTCCGTGATGTTGTAGTGCTCCAGCGCGGAATTGCGGGTCAGCGCTCGCACCTTCGCCGCGAAGTCGCTGAACTTCAGCCGGTCCCGGTTGTCCTTGCCGACGTGCCGAAACACCTCGACGCCGCGGCCGTCGAGCAGAATGGCCGCCGGGTAATGCACCTTCTGGCCATGAAAAGCGTAGCCGTCGGGGATCCTGTAGAGTTTGGCGACGTTGGCGTCCTCGTCCCGATAGAGCGTCACCTTGCCGGCATCTTCGGCGAGCATCCGCGTCCAGTCCTGAATCTCCTTCGCCGAGTCGGGCTTCAGGAAGACATGCACGACGCCGGCGACTTTCGGCGCCTCGCGAAGATAGTCTCGCACGTGGTTGGCGCAGAGCGGGCAATCCGTCTTGAGCAGAAAGTGAAGCAGTACGAACTTCCCGCGGGCGTCGGCCAGATGAAAGCTCTTGTCGCCCAGCGCACTCGACACCGAGAAATCCAGCGGCTTATCCTTCGAATTCCTGCCATCGTCCGATTTCGGGTTCGCCACCAACACGGCGGGGGCGGCCAGCATCAACATCACTGCGAACATAGGGCGAATCAGAAACATGCTTGACTCCATTGAATCCCCGGGGTGACAGGTCGCGACGATGGACCCGCGCAGCCAGGGGCGAGATTCGGTGAACTTGTCTGAATTGGATGCAGGAAACCCCGGCCGGTTACCAAAGATCGAGTCTGAGATTCCCGGCCCCGGCGATCGAATGTAACCAGAAGCCGCGTCCCGACATCCATGAATAATGGGTTGTCAATTGTGAGGCGATTCATGGCCGAGTGGATTTTGACCATCGTGGCGGCCTACCTGCTCGTCGGCGGGCTGTTTGCGATCGCATTCGTGAGCGCCGGCGTGTCGCGCGTCGACCACGCGGCGAAGGGTGCGCCGCTCGGATTTCGATTATTGATCCTTCCCGGCGCGGCGGCGATGTGGCCTCTCATGCTGCTCAGGTGGATCAGGTCAGACGGGTGACACCATGACCACGGGACAACGGCGGGCGCATCTCGCGATCTGGGCGATACTCGGACCGCTTCTCGTCGCGATCATCGTCATCGGACTGAAGACCCGACCGGCGGTTCCAATCACACCGAGTGACCGCGCACTCGGCGCGGCGGTCACCGGCGCGCCGGGGGTGTCGCCATGAGCGTCGGCTACAAGGCCGTCCAGTGGACGCACAGCAAGAAGGTGTACGATGTCGTCATCGTCGCGGGCGTGCTTCTTTACCTGGCCACGTTCATCATCGTCGGCAAGATTGCGTGGCGCGGCGACCGGGCGATCAGCGACGAGATTCTGCTCATCCGCGCCCTTGGCACCTGCGCGATCGTGATGCTGCACATCGTTCTGGCCATCGGGCCCCTCGCGAGGTTTTTTCCCAGGCTGAGCCCGCTGCTCTACAACCGCCGGCATCTCGGCGTGGCGACTTTTCTCGTCGCGGCGGCGCACGGCACGATCGTCCTCGGCTACTACCACGGCTTCGGCCGTCTCAATCCCTTCGTCTCGTTGCTCACGCACGACGCCGACTTCGGCGTGGCCAGTTCGCTGCCGTTTCAGCTCTTCGGCGCGATGGCACTCGTGATTCTGTTCATCATGGCGGCGACGAGCCACGACTTCTGGCTCAGGAACCTTTCAGCCCGAACATGGAAGTCGATTCACATGATGGTCTATGCGTGCTACGTGCTGGTCATCGCTCATGTGATGTTCGGAGCGCTTCAGGCCGAGCGGAGCAGCCTGTACCCCGCCCTACTCGCGGCGGGCGTCATCGGCGTCACCGCCCTGCATGTCGCCGCGGGACTTCGTGAACGGCGCATCGACAAACAGCCCTGGGCCGCCATCGATCAAGACAAAAAGGGCGCGTGGATCGATCTCGGCGACTGCCGCGATATTCCCAACAGTCGTGCGAGAACCGTCTGCGTCGACGGTCGTCCGCGAATTGCGGTCTTTCGAAACGGCGACGACCTCTGCGCGGTGCAAAGCGTCTGCGCCCATCAGGGGGGGCCGCTCGCCGAGGGCAAGATCATCGACGGCTGCATCACCTGCCCGTGGCACGGCTGGCAGTATCGCCCGGAAGACGGCCGATCGCCGCCGCCCTTCGAGGAACGAATCTCGACGCATCGAATTCGGTCCCGCGACGGCCGCCTGGAGTTGAACGCGCTGCCGGAGCCGCCGGGAACAGCGGTGCCGCCCGCGCGGCTCCCGGAGGAAATGACATGAGTCAACCTGAAGAGCCGACAGGACCGGTAAACAATGCAGCGGGCGCCGATCGCACCGTCGGCGACGAGTTTTTCGTCGGATACCTGCCGACGCCGGCGGGACATCGCCGGGCGGCGGTCATTGCAGTGGTCATCATCGGCGTACTCCTGGCCGGCGTGGCGGGTGTCGTTGCGTGGGCCCAGCGCGATCCGGGCACGGGCACATGGCAATCGGATCGGACTTCGTCGCTCGAAGGCGTCGTGGTCATCGCGCCCTATGCCCTCCTGCGCACAGCCGACGAGAGTGGCGTAGTGGTGACAGTGATTCTCGTCAGCGAGGGAAAATTCGGCGCGACCGATCGACTACGCGATCACGACGGCAAAACCGTTCGCATTCGCGGCACCATGCTCGAGCGCGACGGCCGCCGAATGTTGGAGGTCTCGTCAAACGCCGACGCGGTGACACCGCTGGACTGGCCTGTCGCACGTCGGGCGGGGCTCCTGCCCGAGTCGCCTCGCCCCCTGGGCCGCGCGACGCTTCGCGGCGAGTTCATCGATCCCAAGTGCTACATCGGCGCCATGAAGCCTGGCGGCGGCAAGACCCACAAGGCCTGCGCCCAACTTTGCGTCGGCGGCGGCATTCCGCCCATGTTCGTCACGCGGTCTCAAGACGGCAGCGAGGACTATTTCCTGGTGATTGAGGAGGGCGACCGCTCGGCCGCAGTGACGGTGATCCCCTATCTCGGCGACCCTGTGGAAGTCGGCGGCGAGGTGGAGATGCGAGGCGACCTGCGCGTGCTTCGGATCGACACCACAACCATCTTGAGGATATGAAGACCGGACCCATCATCGGCCGACGCCGGGAGAGTCATGAGCTGTCACGAATTCATCGACGCGATCGACGCCTGCCTCGAGGGAGACCTCTCCTGGCACATCTCGAGCGAGGGACCGAACCACCTCGACTTCTGCGCCCCCTGCCGTTCTTATCTGAGCACCTACCGCGAGACGATTCAGATGGCCCGCGCGGCGATGTACGACCCGCCGCGAAACGCACCGGAGGACTGGGTGACTGACACCCTCTGCCGGTTTGGGGGCGAATGAAAGGATCGAT
>CALLKH010000234.1 GCA_938008425.1 uncultured Planctomycetaceae bacterium
CATGGTGCCCTTCACATAGACGCCCGTCGAATCAATCACGACGAAGTTGCCGCCGACCTTCAGACTGATTCCGCTGTCGGCCTCGACGACGACCTTGTTCGCCTTGAGGTGATATTCGCTGGCCACCTGGTGATCGTGATTCGCCTTGTAATCCTCGTACACGTCGCCATCGACGACCACCGATCGCGTCTCGGTCACATGCAGCGCATCCTTGGCGCCGACATCCATCGACCGGTGGCTCACAGTCTTCTTGCGCTCCTGCCCCTTCACGACGATGAAACGATCCTTCTCGATCGTGATCCGTTCCTCGTTCTTCACGCGCAGGTGAAAATCCTTCTGGGCGAAGATCAGCATCTGTTCGCTGTCCTTGAGGTCCTCAAATCGAATCTCGTTGCAGCCGCCGCCGCCCTTGCTGGAGTGCGTCTTGATGACGCTCTTGGTTTTCTCGTCCGGAAGCGTGTACGGCGGCATGTTCAGCGCGTTGTAAACACGGCCGACGATGATCGGCCGGTCGGGGTCGCCCTCGAGGAAGTCGACGATCACCTCCTGGCCGACGCGCGGGAGAAACAGCATGCCGTATCGACCGCCCGCGGCGCCCTGTATCACGCGAATCCAGCAGGAAGAGTTCTCATTGCGCTCGCCGTCGCGATCCCATTCAAACTGCACCTTCACGCGGCCGTACTGGTCCGTGTAAATCTCCTCGCCCTCGGGCCCGACCACGATCGCCGTCTGGCTGCCATGCACCACCGGAGATTGCGTCACCCGCGGCGGGCGAAAATTCACCGACGCCGGGATGCACTCGAATCGGCTCTCGTAAAGCGAAGTCGGACCGTCGCCGCCCTCAAAGTCCGGACCGTCGTCGAGCAGATTCGGCAGGGATAATGCTGACAGCGGATTGGCACCCGCGCCGCCGGCGCGGCTCGCGGGATCACCGGCGAGTCCGCCCGTCATGTGGATCCAGTCCGGATCGGCCCGATCCGCCGTCGGATCGGCGCCCTGAAGCCGGGCGGCCAGCGCCACCACCGCCTCCGCGAGATGGCGAATTGCCGGGTTTTCATTCGTTCGTGCCGCGACGAGCGCCTGATGGGTGCGCGGACCGAGAGCGGCCGGCGCGCCGTCGCCTCCCGAGCCGGTCCAGTCGGTCAACTGCCGGCCGTGATGCGTGATGGCGGTGACGAGATAGCCTGCGTTCAGCGCTTCAAGCGGATGACCGGCCAGCGTGAACGTGCGGCCCGGCGCCAGCCGCATGGAATGGGTGTAACCCACGCCGCGAATCCGGCGCGATTCGAAGGCTTCGCCGCGAATGCCAGCCATTCGAAGGCCGTCGGCCTGTTCAAGGAAGCCGCCCGGATAGTCGCTGTACTCGAGGCCGGTGTCGCGACCCTGCTCAGCGACACTTTCGAGATTGAGTGCGGGCTTCTCAAAGTTGTAATCACTCAACACGACGACGCCGGGTTTCACCGCGTTGCCCAGTCGAAAGTGCGAGACGTGCTCCTGTCCGCCCGAAAGGCCCGTGGGCAACTGAAATGGAATCTCCGCGATTCCTTCGATCGGCTGGTAGCTCGACGTCGCATCGGCCATCACCAGCACGTCGCCAACTTCGCCCTGCTCGAACATCCACCAGATGCCCTCCTCCTCCATGAGCCGGCAGATGAAGTTGTAGTCGGTCTCGCGATACTGCACGCAGAAGTCTCGCGGGGTGAGTTCACCGGTGAGCCTGAACTCAAACCGGTCAGCGGGAAAGCCGGCGGTCGTCAGCACTTCTTCGATGACAGCCTTGACGTCCATCTCCTGAAAGATTCGAGATCGGTAGCGGTGGGTGAGCAGCCAGACCATCGGAACGAGTTCGACACGGTAGGCCGTGAGCTGATCGACCTGCCCCGTCACCTCGATGCGACCGACGATTCCGTGAAACTTTCGCTTGTTTTCATCCCGGCCCACGGTCAGCCATGCTTCGAGGCCGACGACATCTTCGATTTCCGAATACTGGGCGTCGCTGACGAGTTCGATTTCAAAGCGATAGAGCTGGCAGAGCCCCTCGGATCCGCGGTACCGCCGGACGCGAAACTGTCCCACGTCGCCGCCCTGAATCTGAAAGGCGAGCTGGGCCTCACTGATGTCTTGAACAAGCGGCATGCCGGTTCTCCTCCTCCAGGCGACACCCATCAGTCGGGAACGGCCCTGCGGAATCGCCGCCGTTCCACCCCTGCGATTCGACGTGAGCGCCGCCATCGCGCCTTTGCGACGCAGACCACGGCTGCCGATCATTCCTGTTTACGGCTTCTTAGTGCGAAATTCAAGCGCGGTGGAAATCTGGAGGGCGGGAAATTCCCCAGTCGTGGACATCGGGGCCGCTGCGACTGCATAACAGCGGCTTGATTGAACCAAAAAAAGGAGCGATTCAAGAGCTTTATCCGGCATCAATCGCAGCGGCGGAAATCCTCATGAGTGCCATTGTCGAGGCACTTCTGGACTCTCTCAATGCGACGCCCGCCGCGCGCCCCACCTTGATGGCTCAGACGCGCTCCGGATCGCCTCGCCAAGGGGCGTCAATCATGGAGGCCCACCGAATCCGCCAGATCAACTAAAAATTCGCCTCACGGCGCTGAAATCCTTTGGCCGGTGGTCGATGCGAGTTAGAATGGGCGGACTCGAATCTTCAGATGTCGCCCCCCGGAATTCGACGGGCGAATCGGCCGTACCGGGGCGGGGAGTGTGGATCATGAGACAGGCCAGATTTGGATCAGCCGTTGTCGGTGCGTTGACTTGCTTCATGACTCTTGCGGCGCTTGCGCCAGCGGCGCGGGCCTCCAATTGCGCCAACACCTCCACCGGCATGGTGCCCATCGACGATCTCGGCACGGGGCTCTACCTCGGACAGTTCCAGGGCGGCCTCTACCCGAACGGCCTCAACACCCCGCCAGCCGGTCATCATGCCGAGGGTCTCGCCCGGGCCCAGTCCATCCAGCCGCTCGACCTCGCCGGCAATCCGAGTTCCACGGGAAAGTTTGTTCTGCTCTCGATCGGCATGTCGAACACGACGCAGGAATTCTGCTCCGCCGGTTCGTCGGAGCCGTGCGACGCGTGGACCTTCATGGGGCAGGCAGCAGTGCACCCGGACGTGAATGACACGACGCTGGCCATCGTCAACGGCGCCCGCGGCGGACAGGCCGCGACATCGTGGACCTCGCCGACGCATCAGAATTACGTCAACGTCCAGACGCGGCTCACGCAAAAGGGACTCTCCGAAGCGCAGGTGCAGGCGCTCTGGATCAAGCAGGCGCGGCCGGGACCGACGTCGTCGCTGCCCAATGCGAACGCCGACGCGATCGAGCTTCAGCGAAACCTCGGCGACATCGTCCGGGCGGCCAAGGTGCGGTATCCCAATCTGAAGATCGCGTTCTTCTCCAACCGCATCTACGCGGGATACGCCTCGACGACGCTGAACCCCGAACCCTACGCCTATGAGAGCGCGTTCTCAATCAAGTGGCTGATTGAGGCGCAGATCAATCAGAAGGCCGGCGGGCCGGTCGATCCCATCGGCGGTAACCTGGACTACGACACCGTCGCGCCGTGGCTGGCGTGGGGGCCGAACCTCTGGGCCGACGGCCTGACACCGCGCAGCGACGGTCTGATCTGGGAATGCAGCGATATGCAGAGCGACGGCACGCACCCCGCGACGAGCGCCGAGACGAAGGTCGGCACGCTGCTGCTCAATTTCATGCTGAACTCGCCCTATTCGCAGCCCTGGTTCACGACCCCGTGCCCCACCGGCGACCCCAACGCCGACGGCGTGCTGAACGGCCGCGACATTCGAACGTTTGTCGATGTGCTGCTGGGCATTGACACGAACCCTTCGCACGTGACGGGCGCGGACATGAACTGCGATTCGCTGCTGAACTTCGAGGATGTGCAGGCGCTGGTGGCCGCGCTGATTCAATAGCGGCGCTCGATCGACGGCGGTGCATTGCGGCGCCCAGTTCGCGGAGAGTCGCAGCGTGGACGATCTCTGGCCGAGAATCATTCGCACGGTGCTGATTTCGCTCGTCGGAACCGCGCTGGCGGCGTGGGCGCTGCGGCATCGGGGGCGGAAGCCGAAGTGATCGGCTTCCCCGCTGGCTCGGCGGCGGCGGCTCGGGGTTATCGCGGGTGAGGCGGGGTCGTCCTGGGTGGCCCGGGGTCGGTACTCCGACCCTGGGGGCTCGATTTTCTTCGCCTTGATCGCGTCGACCTCATCAAACCAAGAAATACTCTCTCCGCACTCTCGCCTATGCGGCCAAACACTTGCAGGAGCCGCCGTCGCGAACGTAGAATGAAGCCGGTAGCGACCCTCCGCCGAGACAGCCACCCGCAAGACACCTGCTATGCACCCGATTGCACGAATTATGCTGATGACGGCCGCGCTGTGCGGACCAGTTGTCGAACTGTCTTACGGGGCCATCGAACTGACGTCGTGGGATCTTCGGACCAGCACGAACGACAGCACATTAGTTCCTTCAGTAACCAGTCGCGAGATCATTACGACTAT
>CALLKH010000235.1 GCA_938008425.1 uncultured Planctomycetaceae bacterium
GGATTCTTCAGCACGCGCGGGCCGAGGTACTTGCCGACGGCGTAGTTCACCGCGTCGCCAATGATCGCGGCCACCGTGAGCAGGGCGAAGAGATAGAACGGGTTCAGCGCGCCTTGCGCGGCGAAAATGCCGGCCGCGAACAGGAGCGAGTCGCCCGGAAGGAAGGGCGTCACCACGAGGCCGGTCTCGGCAAAGATGACGACAAAGAGAATCGCGTAGGTCCAGACGCCGTACTGCGCAATGATCTGCTTCAGCTCGTCATCGAGATGGAGAAAGAAATGTATGATTCGCTGAACGTATTCCATGATCGACTCGCGGTAACGGCCCGGCGATTCGTGCGGGGCTGGTGGATCAGGGTGAAATCGTAGGGCAAAAGCGCACGGCGGTCGAGGCGGGCCGACTTGATGTCGTTCAATCAGGTTCGGAGGCTTTGAATCGCTCGGTGATCTCAGTAATGACGGCGCGGTAGGGCGGCGAGAACACGATGGTCATGTGATCCAGTTGCGGGACGATGGTGATGCGGGCGTCGCTGCCGAGAGACTCAAGCTTCTCCTTCAGCCTGCGGGTGGCGCCGTTGAGGTAGAAGTTGTCCTCATCGCCCATGATGACGGTGATCTTGCCCTTCAGCTTCGGGCCGAGTGTGTCCCACTCTCGCGTAAGTTTCTCGACGATGTCGTACCGCTTCCATGCATCGACCACCTTGCGATCGATTCGCCCGGTCCTGCGGTCGTACATTGGAACCGGCAGGCCGTTTTTTCCTTTCGGACCGAAGACAGCTTCAAACGCCATAAGCTGCCCGCCGGGACCGATGACGTCTTCCATCCGTGCGAATTGCTCGATGGAGTAGAGCACTTTGCCGCTCTGCCGCATGATCGGCCGCGGGTCCTTGTCGGAGCCATTCAAGTAATAGAAGCACTCGTCTTCATAGAGATTGACACCGGTGAAGTCGTGAAAATCGACCGGGTCCGGCGAGCCCGACCAGCAGCCGTTGAAGAAATCAGGATAGGTGACTTGCAGCCACAGACTGCTCCAGCCGCCCGAGGAATGGCCGGTCAGATAGCGGCCGCGCGCTTCGGGCAGCAATCGGAACTTCGATTCAAGATGGGGAATGAACTCCTCGACGAGAGCGCGGGCGCAGGGGCCATTGTTGTCTGAATCTGCGAAGACCGTGTGCCCGAGCCGAAGGGTCGGATCGAGTCCGATTCTCACGAATGATGAATCAGGATCGCCGAGCATCCGGGCGATCTGCATCGCCTCGCGTTCATCGCCGCCGAAGCCGGGAATATAGTAGATCGCCGCGAATCGCCTGTCCGGCTGACTTTCGAATCCGTCCGGCAGGCGAACGGCCGCCCGCATCATGACCTCGCGCCCGTGAAACTCAGACAGCAACCGGCTCTTGAACTCGACGAACTTGAGTTCCGCGCGATCCTGACGATCGGGATCTTCGTTCTTTCGATTGAGCTTGATCCGAATGCGCCTCTTGCTTTCCGGCGAGAGGTCGACGGCCGTCCATTTGCTGATGAGGTTGCCCGGCGTGTCGAGTCCATTGGGAAGCGCGGGGTTGTTCTGCATCACGGCGCGGACGCGAAACTTGCCGTGAATCTCGTCGAAGTCCGTCGGATACGCCCGGGGGTTCTTGATTTTGAGAGGCGTCTCCGGCTTCCAGTCTTTGACGTCGATGGATGCGATCGGGTTCGTGCCGATCATTTCCCATCGCCTCGGCGGTTTCCCGTTTTCCGCGGGCCAGAGAAAGAGCACGACCCGCCCCGTGAACGGCTCAGCCCGAAGTTCCTTGTCGAATGACAGTTCGATCGTCGGATCGGCAACGGCCGAGGCGACGAACGACAGCGAAAGGACCAGAAACAAAACGGCCGCGACGATAGCGCCGCGGCCGTGGTGGAATCGAAGTTTCATGCGGGTTCTCCGGCGTTCATGCGTTCATGTTATGGAACGCCGGATTCGGATTCAATACCGGGCGGCGCCGATCAGACGGCCGACCGGGTCATTCGCTCGCGAATCCAGTCTGCGGTGACGCCCTTTTCAGCGAGGAGCTGTGCGACGAACGAGTCGGGCTCGCGCACGAGGGCGAGCAGAAGATGTTCATCTTCGATTTCGCCGTGGCCGAGCCGGTTGGCGGAGTCGACGGCGAGAACCAGCCGATGCCAGAATCGCGGCGAGCGAAACGCCTTGGCGAGTTCCTGCTGGTGGAGCCACTCCTGGGGATGGTGGCCGACGGCAGTGCCGGCGTGATCCTCATGGGTGCTGGATCGAAGCAGGGTGAGGATTTCGTCGCGGAGTTTCTCCAGCTTGACGCCGCGATCGGTGAGGATCTTGGCCGGCGGGCTGCAGCCTTCACGCAGAACGCCCAGGAGAAGGTGCTCGGTGCCGACGTACTTGTGGCCAAGTTTGCGGGCTTCCTCAATGGCGAACTGAATCGTTTTTCGGGTGTCTTCGCGCTGGGCGAGCTTGGTCTGATGAAGCTCCTTGGAGCCCGGTTCGACGCTCTTGTTGACGTCGTTCTTGAGGGCGTCCACGTCGACGTCGAGGTTGTTAAGCACGAGCGTCGCCACGTTGGATCCGGCGGAGAGAATGCCGAGCATGATGTGCACCGGCGCCAGGTAGTCGTGATGGAGTCGAATCGCTTCCTGATTGGCGAGCGCCATGGCCCGGCGGGCTCGATCGCTGAATTTTTCGTGCACGGCTGGGTTCCCCTATCGGTTAGTAGTCAAACGGTTCAACACCAGGGTGTCGTCGTGAACATTCCCGGTCAGTGACCAGCTCGGCCGCATTTTAACGCGGCGCCCGCTGAACGCATGCCCCCGGCGGCCGAGCCGCGCGGGAGCGTGTGAATTCTTACTTCTTCGCGTCGCGCTCCTTGGCGGCCGCGATGATTTCTTCCTGTACGGTCTTCGGTGTTCGCTTGTAGCACTCGAATTCCATGCTGAATCCGGCCTTGCCCTGCGACATGGACCGGACATCCGTCGCATAGCCGAACATCTTGGCCAGCGGCACGTGGGCGGTGACGACGGTGATGGGGCCCATGGATTCGCTGCTCTGAACCATGCCGCGCCGCGACGAGAGGTCGCCGATGATCGAGCCCTGGAATTCCGTGGGCGTCTCGACGACGACCTTCATGATCGGCTCGAGCAGGATCGGCTTGCTCTTCATGAACGTCTCGCGGAAGCAGTCGCGGGCGCAGATCTGGAACGCCATGTCGGACGAGTCCACCGCGTGGCTTGATCCGTCCTCAAGAATCATCTTGACGCCGATGATTTCGTAACCGGCGACGGGTCCCTTGGCGAGCATCGACTGGAAGCCCTTGTCGACCGACGGAATGTATTCAGTCGGAATGCGACCGCCGAAAACCTTGTTCTCGAACTCATACGGCTTTTCGCTGCCCTCTGGAAGCGGTTCGAGCCGTCCGACGATGTGGGCGTACTGGCCCGATCCGCCGGTCTGCTTCTTGTGCTTGTAGTTGTACTCGACGGTCTCCGACGGCGATTCGCGGTAGCTGACACGCGGGGCGCCGACGATGAGGTCGGCCTTGTACTCGCGGCGGATGCGCTCGCAGTACACATCGAGGTGAAGCTCGCCCATGCCGGAGATGATCGTTTCACCGGTCTCGTGATCGGTTGCGACGTGGAACGTCGGGTCTTCCTTCGCGAATCGGGTGAGGGCCTTCGACAGCTTGTCGCGGTCGGCCGTTTTCTTCGGCGAGACGGCGAGCGAAATCACGGGGTCCATGACGTGCATGGATTCCATGGAAAGCTCGGTCCCTTCCGAACAGAAGGTATCGCCGGAGATGCAGTCGATGCCGACGATGGCGACGATGTCGCCCGTCGTTGCAACGTCGACGTCCTCGCGATCATTGGCGTGCATTCGAAGAATGCGGCCGAAGCGGGCGGACTTGGACGTTCTCGTGTTCACATATTTGTCGCCCTTCGTGATTCGGCCCTGGTAGATTCGCATGTAGGTGAGCTGGCCGAACGACTCATCGACGAGCTTGAAGGCCAGCGCGACGGTGGGGGCGTCCGGGTTTGCCTCGAGCGGCGTTTCGGCCTCGCCATTGGCGAGATCGAGGGCGTAGATTTCGCGTTCGAGCGGCGACGGCAGGTAACGCACGACGGCGTCGAGCAGAAGCTGAATGCCCTTGTTTCGATAGGCGGAGCCCATCATGACGGGCGTGAAATCCTGGGCGATGGTGCCGCGGCGAATAATGTCGTGAATGAAGTCCTCGGGGACTTCCTTCTCCTCAAGCATCATGGCGAGGAGTTCGTCGTCGTAGAGGGAAAGGGCGTCGAGCATGCCGGTGCGGGCGTTCTTCGCCTCGTCCTGCATGGCGGCGGGGATGTCGTCCCAGCGGACGCGCTCGCCCTTGTCGCCGTCAAAGAAGGCGGCCTTCATCTTGATGAGGTCGACCACGCCCTGGAGCTGATCGCCCAGGCCGATGGGGAGCTGAATCTGGATGGTGGTGAGGCCGAGCTTCTGCTCGATGCCCTTGATCGCGTTGACCGGGTCGGCGCCCTGTCGGTCGAGCTTGTTGATGAAGCTGATTCGGGGAACGGAGTAGCGCTTCATCTGGCGGTCGACGGTGATCGACTGCGACTGCACGCCGGCGACGCCGCAGAGCACCATGATGGCGCCGTCGAGAACGCGCAGGGAGCGCTCAACTTCGACGGTGAAGTCGACGTGTCCCGGCGTGTCGATGATGTTGACCTTGCAGTCATTCCACTGGACCTGCGTGGACGCGGAGGTGATGGTGATGCCGCGCTCCTTCTCCAGTTCCATGTGATCCATCGTCGCCCCGTCGCCCTTCACTTCCTTGATGTTGTGAATGCGGCCGGCGTAATAGAGGATGCGCTCGGTGAGCGTGGTCTTGCCGGAATCGATGTGGGCGGAGATTCCGACGTTTCGCAAGCGGCTCAGGGGTGAATCGCTCATAAACGTGCTCTTTTCCTTCTGCTTCGTCTGCGTCGTAACTGACATCTGCTCAACACTCCCACCGATAGCGGGATTTCAGTCCGCATCGGGTCGCCCGCGACGGCCGTGCGACGGATCAGTCGCAACTGACGGCCACGCCGTATTGGGACCTATATCGTGCCGTCGGTATCGGTCCTTGACCGTCCGTTGCGCGCAAAAATTCGGTGAGGAATTCAAGCGGCGCACCAGGAACCACCTCCGCGCGCGAACTTCGACAACAACCTTCGCGAAACCGCCCGCGGCTGCTCCCCGCCTTAAGCTCATGTAAGCAAGGGGGTTAGATCAGTAATCGCGCGGTAAGGCCGATCGCGAGCCCCACTTTATAGCTTGAGGCGGGGCGTTCTGTCAAATGTTTTTTGGGTCCTCGTCGGCATCGAAGTCGGCTCGACCTTCGCCCGGACCGGTGTTCTGTAACGGTGGTAATGCTTCTTTAGCCTGCGGCGGCCGACTTCCCGCCAACCGGGAAATCAACTGCGGGAAGAATTGGGGACGGAGTTTGTTGGGATGGGGGGACGGGACGGGCGGCACCTTCAGTTCGGGGACCGTCGTCGCTTTGTAATTTGCGGGGGTAGCAACCGTATCCGATTCTTGAAACGGTCATGAGCGATGTTTCCTGGGGCTGCCGACGAGGCGGACCGCAATCGTGAGAGCGGATGACGAGGCAGAGCGAAAACATGCGCACGGCACGGATTGCCATAGCGCTTTATGCAGTCGCCATGATCTTGCTCCTTTGCGCGCCGAGTGCTGCAGGCGCGACGCGAACCTGGACCGGCGGCGCGGGGACCGGGAATTGGAACACCGCCGGAAACTGGAGCGGGAGCGCCGTACCGGGCAGCAACGATACGGCTCTTTTTGACGGCACCTCATCCACGAACTGCCAGATTAACGCCAACGTCAACGTGCAGGCGATCGAGATTCAGAGCGGCTACAACGGGACGATCACGCAGGGCGCAGGCTTCACCATCACCGTCGGCGGCAACGGCATCACCATGGCCGGCGGGACCTTTCTCGGCGGGGCCGACATGATCGATTCGAACGGCGCGCTGGACATCTCAGGCGGAACCTTTCGTTCGACTTCGGGAATTCTCTACATCTTCAAGAATTTCACGGTCTCCGGCGGGTCGTTCAATCACAACGGCGGAACCGTGACGCTCGACGGCTGGGACAAGACCGTCAGCATCGGCAGCACGAACCTGAATCACCTGGTCTACGCGACGGGCGGCAACAGCATCACCCTCAGCGGGACGGTTCAGCTTCTTGGAAATCTGACGATTCAGTCGGTCAACTATATGAGCGGCGGGACGCTCAGCATCAAGGGCAACGTGACGACGAATGACACGTCGATCATCGGATACCCGGGAACGGTCCTGCAGTTTGATGGAACGGGCAATCAGTCGCTGATCGCCGGCGTGGCCAACGCCCAGGTGCCGTCCGTCACGATCAACAAGCCGAGCGGAACGCTGACCATTCAGGGGCCGATCGGCGTCTTTAACCACTGGACCCACACGGCCGGAGCCGTCGATTGCGGTGCGCAGCCGCTTCACTTCGTGGGATATGACAAGACCATCGCCGCGGGATCGATGACCTATGGAAGCGTGGTGATCAATACCGGCGGCAACAGCGTCTCGGTTTCGGGCACGATGAATGTCACGGGGAATCTGACGATCCAGAGCGTGAATTACGTGAGCAACGGAACGATCGCGGTCAAAGGCGATGTCACCACACTGGATTCGAACGTGAATGGCTATCCCGCCACGACGATTCTGATTGACGGCAGCGGCAGTCAGACGCTTTCGGCCGGTGGGGGATACGGTGAGGTGCCTGCCGTGAAAATCGACAAGCCGTCGGGCACGCTCACCATCGTGGACCGGATCGGCGTTCACAAGGACTGGACCCATACGGCAGGA
>CALLKH010000236.1 GCA_938008425.1 uncultured Planctomycetaceae bacterium
GCCACGTGCTCTCGCCGCTGATCCTTCTGGTGCCGCACACGCCGCAGGGCTATCTGAACCTGTTCTGGATCTGCGCCGGCTGCTGCGCATTCAACCTGATCATGCTGATGATCCTGTTCAAGGATATTCCGACCGATGTCAACAAGGACGCCAATCCGCTCGATGTGCTCTTCAAGACCATCGTAAACATCTTTGAGATCCGGCTGCTGGCATGGCTCGTCATCATGTCGGCCTTCTGGATGATGATGTACCAGCTCTGGGATGCGCAGCCGAATTTCATTCAGGACTGGATCGATCGCGCGTCACTCGCCGGCACATGGCCGCTGAAGATGTGGGCTGAGACGGGTGAAGACGGCATCGCGCGGGTGCCGCAACAGGTGCTCATTTCGCTGAATTCCCTCCTGATCATCTTCTTCGTGGTGCCGATCTCGCACATGGTTCGCAAGTTTCGAAGCCTCACGGCGATGATCGGCGGAATGCTGGTGGTGACGATCGGCGTTCTGGTCGCCGGATCGTCGCAGACCGCGTGGATTCTGCTCGTCGGTATTTCACTCTTCTCTCTCGGGGAAATGCTCGTCGGGCCGAAGAAGAGCGAGTATCTTGCCCTAATCGCCCCGCCCGGCAAGAAGGCCCTCTATCTCGGCTACGTCGTCATCCCGACCGGCGTCGGCCGCGGGGTCGGCAACTGGTTTTCCGGCTGGCTCTACGGCGAAGTCGGCGAGAAGGCCTCGCTCTCACTGCGGTACCTCGTGGAAAAGACGCCGATGGGCGCCGACCTGAACTGGGACGGCAAAATGTCATCCCTCGAGAAGACGACCGGCGTGCCGCTGACCGACGCCTTCGCGAAGCTCCAGGAAGTGACCGGCATGACCGCCAACGACGCGACGCAGATGCTGTGGAACACGTACAACCCGCAATACTGGTTCTGGCTGCCGTTCGTCGCGATCGGCATCGTCGCGACGATCGCCCTGTTCATCTTCGGGCAGATGGCGAAGAAGTGGGCGGATATGAATGCGTAACAGGCGCCCGAAGAAGCCTGTGCCTGCCCGCAACTGATCTGCAATGACAAAGGGCCCCGGCGATCGCTCGCCGGGGCCCTTGTTCGTTATCCAATGTCAGGCAATGCCAACGTGCTCACCGCTACTTGTGGCTGGCGAGCCGCGCCTTCTCCCACTTCTTGATCTTCGGGCTCACGATGAAGAGCAATACACCCGAACCGACGGCAAAGCCGACGATCACGGAGTAGAGCTTTCCAAAGCCCCAGTCCTCGGACATGCTCGCAAGCTGGCCGCCGACGATGTGCGCGAATGCACTGGAGAGCAGCCACAGGCCCATCAACAGCGACGCGAGTCGATTGGGAGCCATCTTGGTCACCATCGAAAGGCCGACCGGAGAGAGACAAAGCTCGCCAGTGGTATGGAAGAAGTAGGCTCCGATGAGGAGGATCAGCGCCGACTTTCCGCTTGCTTCGGCTTGCTTGGCTGCCCAGACCATCGCCACGAATCCGACACCAAGCTGGACAAGTGCCAGCGCGAATTTAACCGCGGATGAAGGGTCCTTGCCTCGACGGCCCAGCGCCAGCCAGAGCATGGAGAAGAGCGGCGCCAGCAGCACGATAAACAGGGCATTCACGGACTGGAACGCCGAAGCGGGAATTTCCCAGCCGAATACAGTTCGATCCACGTGGCGATCGGTGAACAGATTCATCGAACTGCCCGCCTGCTCGAAGAACGCCCAGAACATGATCGAGAAGATCGTCAAAATGATGATCACGAAAATGCCGTGACGCTCGTCCGGTGTACTTCGAGACGCCTCCCACAGCACGTAAACGAGGAAGAGTCCTCCGACAATCGGAGCGGCGAAATGCTCAACGACAACCGGATTCGCCGCAAGATAGGCGAACGCAGGAATCACGAGCAAACTTCCGAGGTAGATTCCGAGCTCGCCGGGTGTGAACGCAGGTGCCTTCGGACCAATGGTCTCGAATCGCGGCGGAAAACCGCGACGGCCGAGGTGCTTCTGAAAGAGAGCAAAGCAGACCAGGCCGAGCAACATGCCGAAGCCTGCGATGGCGAAGCCGTAGTGATACCCGTAGAGCTCGCCAATGGTTCCGCACGCAAGAGGAGCGAGAAACGCTCCGATGTTGATACCCATGTAAAAGATCGTGAACGCGCCATCGCGCCGGGGGTCGCCCTGCTTGTAGAGGCTTCCAACCATCGTTGAGATATTCGGCTTGAAGAAGCCATTGCCGATGATGATGAGCGCGAGCGACGCGTAGAAGGAGGTCAGGTTCTGGGGAATGACGCCGAAACCGGCCAGCGCCAGCCCGAACTCACCGGCGGCCATGAGAATTCCGCCAAGAAGAATGGATCGCCGGTATCCCAGGATTCGATCTGCCAGCAAACCGCCGAGCAGCGGCGTCGCATAGACCAGACCGTTGTACGCGCCATAGGAGGTGGCGGCCAACTTGTCATCAAACGCGAGCATCTTCGTCATGTAGAAGATGAGGAGCGCCCGCATACCATAGAAATTGAATCGTTCCCACAGCTCCGTGAAGAACAAAACATAGAGACCGACCGGATGACCCAGAAACTGTCGTTCCGGTCCGTTCGGACTCGCATAATCCAAACCAACCGGCTCTGCGGGCGTACCTTGACTCATTCTGACTCCGTCTCCCAGTGTTCGAAAAGACCTGGTTTCAATTCTCTGACGACGGCCCGTCGAAGGTGGACGCGCGGCGATTCACGACCGGCCACGGGCATGGAACTCAAAAGTGCGAAGCATATTCAACTCTCAGGGTGAATGCGAGCGCAAACCTCGCCGACACGGGGCCGGACGCGGCATATGAGCGCACCGGGCGCGACCGATAACCAGATCAGCCGCGACCGATTTCTTGAGCCGAAGCCACGCCCGGCCGCTAATGAGAGTATGAACACGACGAACACCGCGCCAGAGTCGAATCCCCGGAATGACCGCGACACGCTGAATCTCAATTCAGGCGAAGAACCGTCGGCGACGTCTGACGAATCCGCACCGATCCGTCTTTCATTCTGGACGCGCGCCATCACCTTCGCCGGGCTGATCGTGCTCGGCGTGACGCCGTTCGCCCACGCGCAGCTGGCCCCGCCCAATCTGCCGGCGCTCTGCCCGCCGCTCACGTCGATCGCGACGCCGTCATTCTTCAATCTCTTCTGGGGTACCTCGCCAATTCGGTTTCCGTACCAGTAGCGTTTGAGAAATCTGCCGAATCACGTCTCAGCTATCGTGCGCAATGCTCGGCCGTCGCATTGCTCTTCAACCGTCTCGCGCTTGTTACAGGCGCAGTCAGCCCAATTGCAATTTCGTTCGCGCCCGCCAGCGACATCGACCGCGACGTGATCACGCCGCCGGCTTCCACCGCGCCGCCTGCGGCCGTCTCCTGCCCCCAGAGATACTGCGACGGCGTTTGCATGATTGAACGTTCCAGCGACGCGAACACCCGACGGACGATCTCATCCGCATCGCCACCGCAGGCCGCCGGCTCGATGACGTCGCACAGGTCAAGCCCGAATTCGAATGCGGCGTCACCGCGATGGCATGTCACTACGCCGACCGGCGCGGCAAACTGCCGCGAGAGAATTCCAATCGTGGGATAGGCCGCGAAAGCTCGCCCCATGAACGACACCGGCACGCCGGGCCCGCGCGATCGGGCGTGCTCCGCGACGATCATGACCGCACCGCCGCGCTCCAGCGCCTCGGGCACGCGATGGCCCGCGTCCATTCGCTCGATGATCTTCAGATTCGGCTGCCGATACAGCTCACGCTGCCACGCAACCATCGACGGATCGCGAACCGTATCCACCACAACGTGCAGCGGCCGAAAGAAATGCCCGAGCACGCACGCGGCTGCCGCAATGTTGCCGTGATAGCCGACGGCGATCAGGCAGCCGCGGCGGTCGTCCACGAGCCGCTGAATCGATGCCTCATTCTGGATCTCAACAAATCGGCGCCAACCCGCGCCGCCCAGCCGGCGCGGCACAAAGAGCGCCTCGGCCCAGAATCTTCCGAAATGTTCGTACGACTCAGCCGCAAGGGCCTCTGCCGAAACAACACGCGATGAGATTGCCCGATTCCAATCGCCGACTGAACGATCGCCGACCGACTGCACGCCGGCCGTTTGCTCGAACAGGCCCGAGTCGATCGCCGCCTTGACGCGTCCCAGCGCGCGGGCCCGGCCCGGCGGGTTCATGGCATATACCCCGCGCGACAGCCGGCGCGCGAGCGCCACTGCAAACCGCGGCCCCGCCAGGCGCAGCGCCGGCGCGACGAGATAACGCAGGTATCGAATTCTCAGGTGTTCAAGCGTCTGCATGCCGATCGACCGCGCGGGAAATCATCTCCCATCCAGTCTCATATCGGCATTCCCGGCCACCGGCTCCGTCTTCGCGATGGATCGCCCCGTCCCCTCAACCCGTCATCGCCGTATCGCGAACCCCGTCCCCCGCCGGCCGGCCCTCGGTGATATTGGCATACACGCGCCGATAGTTGTCCACGAACGCCCGGACGCCAAAGACCTCAAACGCCTGCCCGCGGGCGAGGTCGGTGACCGTACGCACGAGGTCCTTGTCCTCGATGGCCGTCAGCAGGCGGGCGGCCACGAGCTTCGGCTCCGAGTTTTTCACGAGCAGCCCGTTGTGGCGATCGGCAATGAGCTCCGCGATCGACCGCCGCGCACTGGCGACGATGGGTATGCCCGCCGCCATCGCCACCGAAATCGGCTCGGTGCAGACTTCATCCGTCGCCGGCTGAAGAAAGACATCCGCGCACGCGACCAACTCGGGCCACGTCAGCCGCGGATCGGGCACGATCAGAAGATCGCTGAGCCCCATCGACCGCACCCAGCGCACGATTCGCCGGCTCTCGCGCGTGTCGTAGGGCATCAAAACGCAGAGATTCGAATGCAGGAAGTGAATGATGCCGGCCGCCCAGACCGCCTGCTCCTGGCCGCCGGTGCGCGTGGGCGGACCGCCGATCAGCACGACGGGCTTGCGATCGCCGACCACGCGCTCGCGGGTGCCGTCGCGCCGCGCCTTGTTCAGCGCGCCGAAGTCCGCCGCGTCGCGGATGACCACCACGCGCTCGGATGGCAGGCCCGCCGTGACGAGTCTGTTCGAGATCAACTGACTGCCCGCGACGATCGTCGCGGCGGAAGGAAACGATCGCACCCATCGCGCCGTATCCCCCGTCGCCTGCGGGTCGAGCAGCGTGAGCAACAGCGGCTCGTCACGAAACATCGCGCTGCACACCGCGGCCGCGCCGACGCTCCACGCGTGAATGATCGTCGCGTTCACCTTGCGCGCGATTCGCCCGAGCGCCGAGGAGTACGCCGCATACCGCGACGGGAAGATCCGCCGCGTGAGCACGACTTTATCCTTGATATGCAGGGCTGCCCGACGGCGCGCGGTCATGTCCAGCGAACAGATGGTGTGCCGCTCGCCGTCGGCCGTCAGCCGGGCGCGAAGCGTCTCCAGCACCTGAAGCTGAGTCTCGTCGCAGGCGTCGTCGATGACGTGAAGAACCGATCTCATTCCGCGAATTCTTGATGCTTGTAAAATAGCCCGGCGACCTTCTGGCCGAGCTTGATGCCGAGTTCTGCCGCGACATCCGCCCCCGTTTTGTCGCCGTCCGTCGAGACCGGCGGCGTTTCGGCGCTCATGAGCCGCCCCTGCTCCTCGCGCGGCCAGAGCCGCACATCGGCCTTGCGATCGGTGGAGATGGCCCGCACACGAACCGAAAAGAGCCCCTTGTAGAGCGGCGCACCCGGTTCGCCCTGGAGCGTGAACTTGTCCACCGCGAGCCAGAGCACCTGATCGGCGCCGAGCTTCTCGCCGATTTCGCGGGCGCTCATCTTGTCGTAGCGCTCCTCGGACTGCATGAACCGCTGCCACTCGCGAAACGGAATGACGCGGCTGTTGACGTCGTTCTGAAGAAAATTCTGCGAGATCGTGGTGTGCAGCTCGCGGATCGCCCGCGACTCGCTGACCAGCCCGTTGCGATCGTCGATGAGAATCAGAAGCGGCGACTTCTCAAACTTGAATTCCGCCTCGATCGTCTCACCGCCCTGCATATTGGCCCAGAGCACGGCCATGTCATGGCAGCCGACGCACGGCGCCAGCAGCACGATCGATGCCAGACCCTGAATCATGCGCCTAGTCACGCGGAACCTCCTTCAGTTTGACCTCGTGCTGATAGAACTTCCGGGCGACCATCTCGGCGAAATACTCGACCGCGCCGTGCAGCAGGTCGGTCTCGGATTCGTCCTGCGTGCCGTGAATTGATCCCGGAGGGAAGGTGATCTTGACGTCGGCGTTGTAGACCGGCTCCGAGTTCGCCACCGGCTTGCACTCATAGAGCCGGATGTTGCCGGAGATTCTCGCCTTGCGAAGCTGCGGCGTGTCACTGGCCCGGGTGGTGAATTCGAGGAGATCGACCCGCAGGACCAGGTCGCAGCCCAGTTCGTCGGCGATTTCCTGGTGCGTCAGCGCCTCCCAGTCGGCGCCCGACTGCGTCTGGAACTTGTACACCACGGTTTCGTCGATGAAGTTGGCCTCTTCGAGGTTCTTCTTCATGTAATGAAGCAGCGATCGCGTCACCTGCCGGCGGGCGTTGGAGAATTCATCGAGCGTCGATCGATCGGCCCAGACCACGATGCCGACGCGCCGGCCGCCGATCTTGTCATACTCCGCCGGCACCTTTTTCGTGGCGTCGGGGTCGGTGAGAAAGTAGCCGAGTTGGCAACCTGTGCCGCAGACCCAAACCGTCGCCAGTCCAAGCACCAGCCGCGACGCCTTGCCGCGCCGCGCCGACCATCCGCCGCCACCTCGTGAGTTACTCAACAGATCACGCATCCTTTGCTCACCTACTCCGCGCCGTGCGGCAGCGTTCCAAGGCTCAGGCCGTGTGCCATCACGAATCCCCAGCCGAACAAGATCAAGATTCCCAGTCCCGTCATCAATCGAACCGACGCCCGGTCCCAATCGACATACGCCATGCGCCCCGCGATCGCCACCCGCGCCGCGAGCACCATCAGCGCCGCGGTCAGCGCCGCGAGGATCATGCCCGCCGGCTGCGTCACGAACGAATCGATCCATCGGCCGCGCACGAACAGCGAATAGGCCGTCGTCATCCCGCAGGTCGGACACGGAAAACCGGTTCGCAAAATGAACCCGCAGGCGGGCAGGCCGAGCGCTTCGTGCGTCCCATGGCCGGCCGGGTTGGGCGGCAGGTAGACGGCCGTCCCGAGGATGCTGGCGCAGACGAGTGCGGTGATGCCCCAGGCGACGCGCGTCCTCCGGTTGACGGGAAACCGCGGTCCGACGACGACGCCGAGGATGGTGCGGTAGGCCTCTGAAGGCGTCGCCGGCTCGGCCATGGGCAGGGTTGTCGTCGATGAGGGACCGTCAGGCATGCCGTTATTGTGGTCGAACAGCCCGAATCCGCAAGACGGGCCTATCAGGAGGATATGGATCGCGGTGAGGCGAAGTCAACGTCCGGAATGCGGGTGTTGATGCCCGTGCGGGTGTTCGCGGGCGTTCGGGCGACAAAGGAGTGAGGGCAATCGAGGCCGCGCGGTCGATCGGGGGCGTCGAACATCGTGCGGCCGCGCGTGATCATTCACGAATTTCGAAAGCGGAGCCCACTCCGTTTAGCCCAGTCCCGAAGGGACAGGGTGAACGCGCAAAACGCCCCGAAGCGGAAGTTGATTCAATTCCTACAGCGATTGTCAGATCAAGACTTCGCTCCAGTCTGAATCGTGCCGAGCCACTGGCACAAACACTGCCGGGTGCCCCTTCCCGTCCCGAAGGGCGGGGGTGGGGGACTGGACGGACACGGGAGTTCGTTCA
>CALLKH010000237.1 GCA_938008425.1 uncultured Planctomycetaceae bacterium
CCCGCGCCGCACCGTGCCGGCCGAGCAGGTCGCGCATGAACTCGAAATTCTGAATCGCGCGTTTGAGGCGGCGCGCGAGGAGGTCTCCCAGGAGCGGGTGCGATTCGCCGAGCGCGCCGGCAACGAACTGGCGGACATCTTCGGCTTCCACGAGCGCTGGCTGGCTGATCCGAAGCCCCGCAAGGAAATCGCCTCGCTGATCGAGTCGAAGGCCTACAGCGCCGCCTACGCCATCAGCATTTTCATGCGGCGGTACCGCCGGCGGTTTCAGGAGATGGGCAGTCCGTTTCTCCAGGAGCGGGCCAAGGACGTTCAGGACATCGAGCGGCGCCTGCTTCACCACGTCGGAGGCGAAACCCGGCAGGACCTGAACTCCCTTGAAGAGCCCGTCATCATCATTGCCCACGACCTGACGCCTTCGCAGCTCGTCGAGCTCGAACGATCCAAGCGATTGCTCGGCTTCGCCACCGATGCCGGCGGCACGACCTCGCACACCGCCATCATCGCGGCGGGCCTCGGCATACCGGCCGTCATCGGCCTTGAGGACATCACGTCGCACATCTCGAGCGGCGACACCGTGATTATTGACGGCATGCACGGCGTCGTGGTGATCAACCCGGATTCGGCACAGAAGGAAGGTTACGCGGCCGAGGCGGTTCATCTTCAGGAAGTGCGCGCGACGCTCAATGAACTGCGCGATCTGAAGGCCGTGACCAAGGACGGCGTCGAAATCGAGCTGCTCGGCAATATTGAGTTTCCGATCGAGATCAGCGACTGCCTGGAAAAGGGCGCCACCGGCATCGGCCTCTATCGAACCGAGTTTCTCTTCCTTCAGTCGGATCATCTGCCGAACGAAGACGAGCAGTACGACGCCTATCGCAGCGCCGTGGAGATCATGGACGGCCGGCCGCTGGTCATCCGGACCATGGATCTCGGCGGCGACAAGTGCCATCGCGGCGGCGGCTGGGAACTGGAGAAGAATCCCTTCCTCGGGCTGCGCTCGATTCGATACAGCCTTCAGAATCTCTCGATGTTCCGATCGCAGCTCAGGGCGATCGTCCGGGCGAGCGAGGGCGGCGATGTGCGCGTCATGTTTCCGCTGATTTCGCGAATCATGGAATTGCGACAGACCAAGTTCGTGCTCAGCCTGGTCATGGAGGAGCTTGAGGAGGAGGGGTATGAGTTTCGAAGCAACATTCCGGTCGGCGTGATGATTGAAACGCCGGCGGCGGCCATCTGCGCCCGTGAACTGGCCCGCGAAACCGACTTCATGAGCATCGGCACCAACGACCTGATTCAGTACACGCTGGCCGTCGATCGAACAAATGAGCGGGTGGCCCAGTTGTACACGCCGGCCGACCCATCGATTTTGCGGCTGATTCGGCGCGTGGTTCGCGACGCCCATGCGAACAACGCGAAGATCAGCCTCTGCGGCGAAATGGCGGGCGATCCGCTCTTCACTATCTTATTGGTGGGAATGGGTTTACAGACGTTTTCGATGGCGGCCGGTAACATCCCGCGGATCAAGAAAATTATCCGGAGCATCTCGATGGCCGATGCAATCCGGGTTCGGCGGCGCGTGATGTCCTTTGAAACCGAGCGAGAAGTGTTAAACTACCTTCGAGACGAGACGCGCCGCGTCTGGGGTGAGATTTGACTCGGCACCGAAAGGCCGAAACGAGTCGCGAAAGGGCACAAGCCGAGAGGTCGGGGTGACAGGAAGTCGCCGGGTGCATTTTCGCCACTCGTTTGGATCAAATGAGTGCCGAGATCAATTCCTGTTCCGGGCGCTGTGTGGGCGCCGAAACGGATTACGGGAAGAGTACAGTAGTCAGGTAAGCAAGAAGGGACTGCGAGCGGGTTGCGCCCCAGACTGGCGATTCGATACGCGATTGAGGGCGATCTGAGATTCATATCGCATCAGGATTCCCTGCGTTTTTTTCAGCGGGCGACGGCCCGCGCCGGCATTCCGATCAGGTACTCGGAGGGTTTCAACCCCCGACCCAAAATCAGTATCGCCATGCCGCGACCCGTCGGGGTCGCCTCGCAGGATGAGTTGCTGGTCGTCGAACTCACGTCGGACCTTGACCCCGAAGAATTCTCGAAACGCCTCTCCGCGCAACTGCCCGAAGGGATTCGAATCAAGAGCGCGATCCGTTTGAATGACCAGGATCGTTGCAGGCCGGTTGAAGTCGAGTACGGCGTCGCCCTTGAGGCGAATGAATCCGACGACGCTCAACGGGCCGACGATGTACGACGAGCCGCCGAAACGTTGATGGCCAGCCCGACCCACGTGGTTGAACGCCCGGGGCCCAGGGGTGAGCGAGCGAGAAAGCTCGACATCCGGCCGTTTCTGTTGCGGGTCGACGTCGTCAACGATGAGCTGGTCTGGTCGCAATCGGTTTCGCAGGACGGCACGGCGCGGGTTTCCGAGGTGCTTGAAGGCTTCGGGCTTTCGGGCAGAGACTGGATGCACCGCGTGGTCCGCAAGCGAGCCATATTTCGCAACTGATTCGAAACCCCCGCAAACTCCCTTCCTGTTTCCCTCGGCGTGATGCAGAGAGGAATTTCGTGTCCAAGACAACCAAGAAGACATCGGCCCGCAAGAAGGCCGATGACAGCGACGCGTCACCGGCGTCGTCCGGCCCGACGCCGGCCATCGCG
>CALLKH010000238.1 GCA_938008425.1 uncultured Planctomycetaceae bacterium
CCGCTGAAGACCCGACCTTCTTTCCCGAATTCGCCGACGAGATCGAATCTGATCGAAAGCCGCGATTCCAGACCGGCGGCAACCTGCTCATCAAGAATGCCACGCTTCTGACGCTCACCCACGGCGACCTCGTCGAGACCGATCTGCTGGTTCGCGACGGCCGCATCGCCGCAATCGGCGGCAATCTCACCGCGCCGGCGGATGTCACCACGATCGACCTCCGCGGCTACTTCGTCACGCCCGGCCTGATCGATCCGCACTCGCACATGTGCTCCAATGGCGGCCTCAACGAATGGTCGCTCTCGGCGACGCCCGAGGTGCGCGTGGCCGACGTGGTCAGCTCGAAGGATGTGAGCGCGTTCCGGGCGCTGGCCGGCGGCGTGACCATGGTTCACACCATGCACGGCTCCGCCAACACCATCGGCGGCCAGAACGTCGTACTGCGCATGAAATACGGCAAGCCCGCCTCGGAGTGGCGATTCCAGGAAGCGCCGACGACGGTCAAGTTCGCACTCGGCGAGAATGTAAAGCAGTCCAACAACGACCGCCGCGGCACGCGGTTCCCGAATTCGCGCATGGGCGTCGAGGCCGTGTTCAACCGCAGCTTCGATCGCGCGATCGAATACGAGAAGGCGTGGAGCGACTACGAACGCGACAAGAAGCTCGGCAAGGACCCGCGGCCGTTGCGCCGCGATCTTCGCCTCGAAACGCTCTGCAACATCCGCAACGGCCTCATCTGGGTGCACTGCCACTGCTACCGCGCCGATGAAATCCTCCGGCTCATGACAATGGCCGAGACCTACGGCTTCCGCGTCGCGGTGTTGCAGCACATTCTCGAGGGCTACCGCGTCATCCCCGAAATCTTCCGCCACGGCGCATCGGCCTCGACCTTCTCCGACTGGTGGGCCTACAAGATCGAGGCCTTCGACGCCACGCCCTTCAATGCGTCGCGACTTTCACAGGGCGGCGTGGTGACCACGATCAACTCCGACTCGGCCGAGGTCATTCGCCACCTGAATCTCGAAGCCGCCAAGTCCATGCGCTTCGGCGGGCTCAGCGCCAACGACGCTCTGAAGCTCTGCACGCTCAACGGCGCGATTCAGCTCGGCGTCGACAAGCACGTCGGTTCACTCGAAGTCGGCAAGATCGCCGACCTCGCCATCTTCGACGGCCACCCGCTCGACACCTTCTCCAAGTGCGTGATGACGACGATCGACGGCGAAGTCTATTTCCAGCATCCGGCGTTTGAGCCGACGCTGCCCGCGACGCCGCTCGCCGGGAAAACGTTCGTCGCGCCGGCTTCGCCGATCGACGTCAAGCTCTCAGACACCGGCGAATACTGGATTCGAGGCGGCACGATTCACCCGATCGACGCCGCGGCGATCGCAGACGGCGTGGTCGTCGTGAAGGATGGTCGAATCGCGGCCGTGGGAAAGAGCGTCAACCAGACGCCCGGCGCCGGCGCGGTCACGATCGACGCGACGGGCCGCCACGTCTATCCCGGCCTGATCTGCGCCGGCGTGTCGCTCGGTCTGATGGAAATCGAATCCGTGGCGGGAACGATCGACGCGAACGACATCGCGCGGTTCCAGCCCGATCTGCTCACGCTCTCCGGCTACAACCCGTTCTCGTCGCTGATCGGCGTTACGCGGACCGAGGGCGTCACGAGCGCGCTGGTCATCGCCGGCGGCGGCGTGGTGCAGAGCCGCGCGGGGATCGTTCAACTCGACGGCTGGAGCATGCCCGAGGCGCGGCTCGAGGCGCCGGAATCACTCTTCGTCAGCCTGCCGACGAAATCGACGCAAAAACCGTGGTGGATGGACGAGAAGGACTTTGAGAAGCGAAGCAGGGAGTATGGCAAGTCGCTCGCCGAGGTCGAGGAGTTCTTCCGCATGGCGCGGCTGTATGCCTTGATGAAGGCACAGGCGGCCGACGGCAAGTCCGATGCGCCAAAGCACGACCGCCGGCTGGAGGCGATGCAGCCGTACATTCACCGTGAACGGCCGATTTTCTTCCGGGCGAACAGCTACAAGGAGATGCGCGAGGCCCTTCGATTCGCTGACAAGTACGAACTGACGCCGGTCATCTTCGGCGGCCGCGAGGCATGGAAGATCGCCGATGAGCTGGCGAAGCGCCGCGTCGACGTTGTCATCACGCGGTCGATGGCGGGGCTCGGAAGCAACTTCGAGCCGTGGCAGAGCGTGTATGAGAACGCGGCGGTGCTGCATCGCCACGGCGTACGATTCTGCTTCACCGTGGGCGAACCGAGCCTGACCAAGCAGCTCGGCATCGAGGCCGGCATGGCCGTCGCGCACGGGCTCGAGGCGTCGCAGGCGATCAGCGCCATCACGCTCGACGCCGCGAAGATTCTCGGCATTGACGACAAGCTCGGGTCGATCACCACCGGCAAGATCGCCGATCTCATCATCACCACCGACTCGCCGCTCCAGGCGTCCAACTGCGTCGTCGCCGAGTTCATCAACGGCCGGCCGGTCGATCTCGCCAACAAGCACACGCTGCATGACGACCTTTTCCTCAGTCGACCCAGGCCGAACCTGTCGCCGGCAAACGAGGGCCTCAAAGGTCCGCCGCCGATGCGGGTGCCGTAGTCTCGGGAGTGCGCCCCAGCCGCGGCAGCGGCGACAGAATGTAGCCCCCGGCGCGAGCCGGGGGTAAACGGACGAGCGAACAAAAAGCCCCGGAGGGGCGAAAGAGCGGGTCCTTATCGCGGCCCTCTTTCGCCCCTCCCGGGGCTATGACACTCTCGCCCTGCCTTCCCACGCCTTGCGACGCGGGCTACATTCTTGCGCCCCTGTACGGGGCTGGTGCTACGCCATTTCGGCGTGTCGGCTTATGAATCCCGCGCACTCCATCACAGTCACTCCGGATAATGCCCGCCGTTCTTTCGCTTGCGCTTCGGCGGCTTGCCGAATCGCAGGCCTTCGCCGGATATACGCTCCTCGACGGGCATTTTGAACTCCTCATGCGGAGACTGCTGCCGCAGCTTCGGCATCGCGTCTGCGACATTGGCGTGAATATGGGCAACCGCTTCGTCAATATCATCGGTGACCAGAAAGAGGTCCAAGTCTTCCGGCGAGATCGACGCGTACTGCTCCAGCAGCGTCTTCTTGAAGAACTCCACCATCGGCGTCCAGAACTTCGAATCGTAAAGTACCACCGGATATTTCGGACTCTTGCCCGTCTGGATCAGCGTCATCGCCTCGAAGAATTCATCCAGCGTGCCGAAGCCGCCCGGAAAGCACACGAGCCCGAGCGCATACTTGACGAACATCACCTTGCGCACGAAGAAGTAATGAAACTCCACGCCGACGGTCTGGTAGGGATTGGCCTCCTGCTCGTGCGGCAGGGTGATGTTCAGGCCGATCGACATGCCCTTCGCGTCAAACGCCCCCTTGTTGGCCGCCTCCATGATGCCCGGGCCGCCACCGGTGATGACGCCGAAGCCGGCCTGCACCAGCTTGGCGCCCAGCGTCACCGCCGCGTCATACGTCGGCGTGCCCGGCTTCGTTCGGGCCGACCCGAAGACCGCGACCGCCTTGCCGACCTGGCTCATCGTCTCGAAGCCATCGACGAATTCCGCCATGATGCGGAACATACGCCAGGTTTCCTCGGATGGATTGCGATGAATCGGTGTCTCAGCCATGTCATATCCTTCCAGAACGCTCAACCGCCCGCGAAGGGGGCGATGCACTTGTCAGCCCTGTGAATCCGCAAGGCGCGGCAGATCGATCGAAAACCGCGTCCCCTTGCCCACCTCCGACGCCACCGAGACCTGCCCGCCGTGTTCGCGGACGATCTGCCGCGTCATCGTCAGGCCGAGCCCGGTGCCGCCTTTCCTGGTGGAATAATACGCCTCAAAAATTCGCTGCAACTGTTCGGGCGACATGCCCGAACCCGTGTCGATGATGTTCACGCGTGCGGTCGAATCACTTTCAGCGCAAACGACGATCTCCAGTCGCCCGCCCTCAGGCATGGCGTTCTGGGCGTTCAGCATCACGTTCAAGAGCGCCTGCTTGATGAGCGAAACGTCCAGTCGGCAGAGAAGCGGCTCGTCGCAGAGCGTCACCGTCATTTCGACGCCCGATCCATCCGCCAATGGCCGAAAGAACTCCGCCATCTCGCCGACGACCTGGTTCAGATCGCACGTCTCGGCCTTGAGCTCGCGCCGGCGAACGAATTGCAGAAAGTCCTCCAGGATCGACTCGAGCCGGCGCGTCTCCTTGAGAAGCGTCGCGACGCGGCGGCGACTGCGCCTCGGCAGATCGGATGCCACGCCCTCGCCGGACCCCACCACTTCGCCGTCGCGCGATTCAAGCTCGCCCCAGTCCTCGTCGAGCAGTTGCAGATTCATCCGCAGCGTGGAGAGCGCGTTGCGAATCTCGTGCGCCAATCCGCCGGCGGCCGTGGCGAGCTCGATGAGCGCATCGGCGCCGGCCGGCGCGCTCACCGGTGGTTCGATCTTGACTGAAGTATCCGCATTCTGATCTGGCACTGTCGGGCTTCCTGTTCGCCGGCTGTGCGCGGGCGTGTTCGCCGCATTCTACCAGTCTAATAAAAAACCCCCCGCTCGCGCGGGGGGTTCTTTGATTCCTAGGACAAATCGGGAAAGTGTGTTTCCCGTGGCGACCATCCCCTTACGCCGGCTGGCCTTCGGTCTCCGCGGCGGGCTGATCCGTCTTGCCTGCCGCCTTCTCCTCAAGAAGAACCGCCTTGCGCGACAGCTTAATGCGCCCGGTGTCGTCGATGAGGATGACCTTGACCGTCATTTCATCGCCGACCTTGCAGACATCGCTGACCTTCTGGACGTAGCCGTCCGAGAGCTCGCTGATGTGGCAGAGGCCGTCCATGCCGGGGATCACCTCGATGAAGGCGCCGAAGTCCTTGATCGCGCTGACGCGGCCGTGATAGAGCCGTCCGACCTTGACGCCCACGCTGATCGCCTCGACCGCGTCGTAGGCGGCCTGGGCGCCGGCGGCGTCCATGCAGGAGATGTTGACGGTTCCGTCGTCGTCGATGTCCAGCTTGGCGCCGGTGTCGGCCTCGATCGCCTTGATGCCCTTTCCACCGGGGCCGATGATCTTGCCGATCTTGTCCTGGTCGACCTTGATGGTGAGCATGCGCGGCGCCCACTGGCTGATTTCCTTGCGCGGTTCGCGGATGCTGGTCAGCATGCGCTTGAGAATGTGAATCCGCGCGTCCTTGGCCTGCTTGAGCGATTCGACAATCTGCGTCGGGGTGATCACGCGGGCCTTGAGGTCAAGCTGAATGGCGGTGATGCCCACCTGCGTACCGGCGACCTTGAAATCCATGTCGCCGTAGTGGTCTTCCTCGCCCTGGATGTCGGTGATGAGCGTGTAGCCGCCCTTTTCGTCGTGAACCATGCCGATGGAGATGCCGGCGACCGGGTGCTTGATCGGCACGCCCGCGTCCATGAGTGCCAGCGTTCCGCCGCAGACCGATGCCATCGAGCTTGAGCCGTTCGACTCCAGAATCTCGCTGACAATTCGAACCGTGTACGGGAACTGCTCCGGCAGCGGCATGACCGCCTGGAGCGAGCGCTCGGCCAGGTTGCCGTGGCCGATCTCGCGGCGGCTGACGGCGCCGATTCGCTTCACTTCGCCCGTCGAGAACGGCGGGAAGTTGTAGTGAAGCATGAACTTCTTGTTGTATTCCTCGACCAGGTTGTCGATGAACTGCTCGTCGCGCTTCGTGCCGAGCGTCGCGACGACCAGCGCCTGCGTCTCGCCGCGGGTGAAGAGGCTCGAACCGTGGGTGCGCGGGACGAAACCGACTTCCGAGGTGATCTCGCGAATATCGAGAGGACCGCGGCCGTCGGAGCGCTTGCCCTGCTCCATCACGGAATCCTGGAAGTATCGCTCGAAGTTCTTCTCGAACTCCTCGACGACGTCATTCTTCGTGTACGGCAGATCCTTCGCGTCTTCGGGAAGGAGCTCGGCCAGGACCTTCTCCTTGACTTCCTTCACCTTCGACACGCGGTCGGCCTTCAGGGTCTGGCAGCGGGCGTTCCTGAGGTCGAGCTTCTCGCACAGCTCCTTGACCTTCTTGATCATCGCCTTGTCGCGCGGCGCGACCGGGTTGATCTTCTCGGGCTTCACCTTCTCGCCGAGTTCCTTGATCATCGCCACGATCTTCAGGCACACCTCGCGGCCCAGTTCGATCGCGGCGGCCATGGCGTCCTCGGGGACTTCAAGGCCGGCGGCTTCGATCATGTTGACGCCGTCTTCATGGGCGGCGACGACGACTTCGAGATCGCTCTCCATCCGCTCGTCCATCGTCGGATTGACGATGAGCTTGCCGTCGATGCGGCCGATGCGGCAGGCCGCGGTCGGTCCCTCGAACGGACAGGTGCTGACGGTCAGCGCCGCGGAGGCGCCGATCATCGACAGGATGTCCGGATCGTTCTGCTGATCGCTGGAAAGCACCATGCCCTGGATGAGCACTTCGTTCTTGTAGCCCTCGGGGAAGAGGGGGCGGATCGGGCGATCCGTCAGTCGCATGGTGAGAATTTCTTTTTCGGAGGGGCGGGCTTCGCGCTTGAAAAAGCCGCCGGGAAACTTGCCGGCGGCGTACATCTTCT
>CALLKH010000239.1 GCA_938008425.1 uncultured Planctomycetaceae bacterium
GCGGAAGAGCGTGATCTCGTATCGATCCACTTCGAATCGTAACAGGTATCGGTTGAGCCTTGGGGGCGACTTCGCGACCGCCGCGACGCGGGCGGCCACGTCCTCCAGCGCCATCTGAATATCGGACGCCGGCCGAACCTGCACGGCGTCGCGGCCACAGAGCGAGAGCGTTCGGCCGGTCTCGGCTCCGTCGAGATAATCGAATTGGCGGCGCCGGCAGCAGATGCAATCGGCGTTGTCGCGCGCGGACTGCATATCGAACGCCGTGAACTCGCCCTCCCACAGACTGATCTGCACCAGCTTTCGAACCAGCGCCTCGTGCTTGCCCGTGAGAATCTTCATCGCTTCGAGCGACTGAAGGCTGGCGACGACCTGCACGATCGGCGCGAGCACGCCGGCGGTGTCGCAGGTCGGACTGACGCCGGGCGGCGGCGGTTCATCGAAGATGCAGCGCAGGCACGGCGTCTCGCCGGGCAGGATGGGCATCACCATGCCTTCGGCGCCGACGCATGCGCCGTAGATCCACGGCGTTCCCCGTTTCACGGCCACATCGTTGATGAGATACCGCGTTTCGAGATTGTCGGTGCCGTCCAGAATCAGATGCGCGCCGTCCACGAGCGATTCGATATTGCCCGAGTTCGCGTCGGCCACGACGGGTTCGATGGTGATCTCAGAGTTAATCGTCGCAAGCCGATTCGCGGCGGCGACAGCCTTGGGCGTGCCGGCGGCCACGTCGGTCTCATCGAACAGAACCTGCCGCTGGAGATTGTTCAGTTCGACGAAGTCTCGATCGACGATCCGAAGGAATCCGACGCCGGCTCGTGCAAGCGTATTGGCGAGAACGGTGCCGAGCGCGCCGCAGCCGATGAGCGTCACGCGGGCGGCGGCCAGTTTCGACTGGCCGCCGTCGCGGATGTGTTCGTAGAGGATTTGTCGCGAGTAGCGGGACATTTGCAGGACTCAGACGTCGCCGGATGACAATCAGCGGGAATTCGGCGGATCGTCTTTTTCTTTCGCCAAGGCCGCGAGATACCCTTCCGGCGGCGGCGGTTCGCCTTCCTTCGGAAGCACAGTGGAACTGATGTTCAGGGGTTGCTGCACGATCGTGGGAAAAGCCCCGCGCGGCCGGCCTGGGTCGGATGCCGACTCCCTGAAAACCAGCAGATTGGTATAACCGGATCGAAGGAGCATGAGGCCCAGAAGCACCGACACGACATTGATCAAATCGAGCCCGCGTTCAAAGAACATCCATCCGATGACGCAGCCTACCATCACCCCGCCGCACAGTGCCGACACGATGGCGTCGAGCAGCAGACCGACGCGATGTCCCATCCAGCTGATGCCCGCGATGACCAGGAATGCGAAGCCGCTCAGTCGCACGGTCCAGCGGAACAGGTGAATCAGGAACACGTAGAACGGGCCGTGATCGATGTAGCTGCCAATTCCGAAATAAAATCCGAAGGCGAGCAGAATAAGCCCTGCTGTGAGCGAGAATCCCGCATTGTCCTTGGCGTGTCGATTCATGGTGCGGCCCTTTCCAGAAATCGCCTCGGGTCATGGATACGGCACCCGAATCGCCGTCACTCAGGCGGTCGACGGCCCGCGGCCCATCGCGGCGAGCACCGTTTCGAGCCACTGTGCGGCCTGTTCGCGCTGATCGGGATCGGTCAGGCTCTCGGCAGATTCTCGAAGGAACGGCTCCGCCGTTTCGTTCTGCTGCAAATACTTCGCATAGATGATGCCGAGCATGAGCTTGATCCGGGCAACGTCCGGGTCCGTGGCATAGGTCTTCAGGTGCTTTTCGTAAGCAGCAGCGGCCTGCGGATAACGGCCCAGGATTTTGAGCTGGTTCGCGATCGCCAGCATGGTCATTCGCGGCAGCACCTGGTTCGGATCCCGCGCGTTAAGCTCCTCGTACAGGTCGGCCGCGGCGGCGAAATCGTCCTTTGACATCGCCTCGGCGATTCGCGTGCGGAGTTGAATGGTCTCGTCGTCCATCGGCTGGGCGACGCGCGCGACAGGTCGTCCCGTGAGCCGGGCCACCGGCGCAGCCACGCGGCCGAAGATCGCCCGGCTTTGGTTGTCCGGATCCGCCATGGCGGCCGCCATCTGCCGGCGTTGGATCTTGCGTTTGACGATGGCGAGAATGTCATACTGGTCGCGCGGCAGCGCGTGAACCAGCAGGAGCGCGAAGCAGAGCACGAATCCGAAGAGGTAGCCCGCCAGATGGGCCTCGTACGCGACGCCGCTGTAATTCCCCTGTGCAAGGCTGGGTGACAGAATGTTGTCCCAGAGAATGATCTTGATCACGATCATGATCGTCGCGCGCAGATGGAACGTGCCGAGGAATAGAAAGAACCAGTAGAAAATCTTGATTTCGCAATGCGGGAACAGCACGAGAAACGCCGTGGTGACGCCCGCAATGGCGCCGCTGGCGCCGAGGCAGGGATTCTGTGAACTCAGGGCAAATCCGACGCCCGCGAACACGCCCGCCGCAAGGTAGAAGAGCAGGTAGCAGACGTTACCCATCTTCGAGTTCACGCTGTTCCCGAATATCCAGAGGAACCACATGTTCCCGAGGATGTGAAACAGATCGCCGTGCAGAAACTGGTAGGTGAAAAACTGCCAGAGCTTGAGCGCGGCCGGGTCGAGCAGAAACTTCCGCTTCCACTCTTCGCCGGACCCGCCGTTCTGCGCGCCGCCGAAGAGGTCCGTCGCAAGATAGATGACGACGTTGATCCCGATAATGGCGAAATTCACGTACGGAATGCGGCGGACGGGGGCTTCAGTTCGTACAGGTAGGAGAATCACGGAGGATCGTCACTCCGGCCGGACGGCAGGCGCGGGGGTCAAATGAATTCGCGGCAGCCGCCCACGCGGCCGCCTGGCGTCTCTGTATCTTAGGGGGAACGGGCCGTGAACACGAGAGATCGGCTACCTGACGCGCCTGTTGTGCGTGAAACCAGCATTCCTGCCGCCAAGGCGACGCCGGCATGTGGGATCGGGAGCCTGAATTGCCGCTATTCGTCGCTCACGGTCGTTGCAGAGGCGTCGCCTTCTTCGAAGAGCGGGCCCGCCGCGCCGGCGTTGGCGTCGACGACAATCGTGTGCTCGCCGTACTCGCTGCCGGACGATTCTTCGCCTTCCTTCAGAACGCGGCCGTCGAGCCGGTACTGTTCATCGGCCCGTGCGGTGACGTGAACGGCGATGGCCGTCAGGTCGTCGCCGAGTTTCCTCCGATCGACGTCGGCGATCGCACCGCAGGCGGAGACGACTTCGCCGATGTAGCGTTCGAAGATGCTGCGCCGATCGGCCTCGTACTTCTTCTTCTGTCGTCGATTCAGGTAGGCGTTCAGGCGCCGTGCGCAATCCTGCACCGCGAGCTTGATCTCCTTGCGGATCTCATCGTAGTCGGCGATGGCCTCCTTGCCTTCGCTGGTGAACGGCACCCAGACGCTGGCCATGTGAACGAAGATGGCGAGCGGCCCCTGCGGCATTGAGCCGTTGGACTGCGAGAGACCGTAGCGCCGCCAGTCGATTTCGATCACGCTCTTCGAGATGCAGCAGCCGGACGCCTGGTAAAGCAGCGGCACGCGATTCGCGAAGCGCATCACCTTGGCCTGAACCGGGGCGCGGGTCTGCTCGACGACCTTGCCGCGGCGCACCTTGACTTCGTTCTGCGCTTCCTCGACCTGTTCGGCCGGATCGGGGCCCAGCTGGCCGCCGTAGGCGAGGCCGACTTCGATCTGGAAGGGATTGCCGCGATAGACCGCCGGGGCGCGCGTGCCGGCCGTGAAGAATTCCGCTTTCACGCCCTTGAGCAGCCCCGCCAGAATCTGCTCGGGGCCGATGGGCGAGAGACAGTCGGTCTGCGGCGGGCGGATGCTGGTTTCCTGCATCGCCTTGTAGAGCGTCTCGGCCTCGTGGGTGCCGATTTTCACCGGGCGGGCGCGCGAGCTGAGCTTTGCCGTGTGACAGATGGATGTCGCGACGCCGGCACTTACGCGGCTGAACTCCTGCTGGAGAAACTGCGTGAGCGAGCCCGTCTTGGTGTCGTGCAGCATCTTGATGAGCACGCCGAGTTCGATGCCGTAGGGATGCGGCTTGATCTCGGTCGGCGGTTCCGGCGCGACGTCGGTTCCCCGGGGAAGATCCATCACGCCGCCGGCGGGGTCGATGAACTTGAAGCTCGCGTGGGGGTTCGAGATGGCGGTGAGTTCCATGTACTCGTCGACCGAGCCGCGGCCCTTCTTGTAGTCCGCGACGAGTTCGATGCCGACTTCCGTTCCGTGATCCCAGTCGACCTTCACCGTTTTCTCGGCGACGATTTTCGCCTCGTTTTTCTTCGTGTCGATCTGGAGTTCGTAGTAATGGGCGTCCTGCTTCGCGCCGGTGCGGGAGGTGATCTTCACACTCTTTCCGGTCGTGAGCAGGCCGTACATGCCGGCCGCTGAAATGCCGATGCCCTGCTGGCCGCGGCTCATCTTGAGGCGATGAAACTTCGACCCGTAGAGCAGTTTGCCGAAGACGTTTGGAATCTGATTCTTGACGATGCCCGGCCCGTTGTCGCGCACGACGACGCGGTAACGCTCGGCGTCGGTCTGTTCGATCTTGACGAAGATGTCGGGAAGAATGCCCGCCTCTTCGCAGGCGTCGAGGCTGTTGTCGACCGCCTCTTTGACGGTGGTGAGCAGCGCCTTTCGCTTGTTGTCAAAGCCGAGCAGGTGGCGGTTCTTGGCGAAGAATTCCGAAACGGAAATCTCCCGCTGCGACTTCGACATGCTCTCCGCCGTCGCGAACTTTCGCGGCTTGCCCTTCTTCAGGGGCTTTGACGGCGCGGCGGACTTCTCCTCGGCCGCGTCAGGCGTTGGTTTCGATGACTTCGCGGCGGGTTTGGCTTTCCTGGACGACTTCGCGGTCTTGGGCATGGCGGGATCCGGTGGAATCTGTCTGGGAGGAACGACGGCCGGCGTATCGAATGAAAACTGCAACTGGTCCGACTCGCCCGCGGCGTCGCGGTTCGGCTTGATTGCGGCGGTCACCATCCTGGCTCCTCGAAACAATTTGTTGCCGCTCATTGCGGACTGCATCCCTGCAATTCGAATTCGACATCCTATCCCCCGATAACGACGGGACAAGCCCCGGAACTTGATCGGCCGTGAATCCACAGGCCGGTCCGCGAGAATCCGGCTCTCTGGCGGCTCAGTAGCGGCCCGCTTTCGAACGAAGTCCGGACCCGGTCCATCAGGCCCGGAAGTGCGCTTCTATCGATCCCACCGCGGCACAGGGGCCGAAATTGCCGACTGCCGGACGTGAATTCGTCCCGCCGCGAAGTCGATAGTGATTCCGGGTAACGATCGGTGCATTCCCGAAGCGTGCACCGAGCCCGCAGTTTTTCGGACGCAGGGAGCGCGACATGCCCGGACAGCCACCTAATGGAAAACCCGACCCCGGCAAGGAAGCCGGAGTCTATCAGCGCGGCATCGCCGCGTTTGAGACGGGCCGATATGACGAAGCGGTCGAGCTTCTCGGCCAGTTGCAACACTCCCGCGGTCTCAGCGCGACGCTGGCGCGGTTCTATCTTGGTCAGGCGCACATGCACATGGGCATCGAGGCGCTTCGATCCGGTCAGCACCAGGACGCGATTCAACATCTTACCGTCGCCCGGGAAATGAACCCCGAGGCGTCGGTTCTGTCGCGCTACCTCGCAGCCTGCTATGCCTCGCAGCGCCGATTTGATCTCGCCGCCGCGGAAATCGAACGCGATGAAATCACCGGCCATCCAGATCTTGCCCGACCGATTCGACTCGCGCACGCCTTCGCCCGGGACGGCCGACTTGAGCAGGCGATTGAGACACTGGTGAAGGTGATCGACACCGAGCCGCACCGAATGGATGTGCGGGTTCAACTCGCGCTGATCTACGGGGCGTCGGAACAGTACGAAGACGCCGTGTGCGTCCTGACGGAGGCGGCCGAAATCGCGCCGTTCGATCCCGACGTTCGCTTCCGACTCGGCATGGCGCTGGCGGCGGCCGGCGATCATGCGGAAGCCGTCGAGCACCTCGCGGTGGCTCAGAAGCTTCGGCCGTGCGACGCGCGGATGGCCGTGATGCTGGCGATGGCGGTGTCCGCGGCGAATTCCACCACGATCAAGCTGGCAATCAGTCCGGCGCACGGTCGACTCGGTGTCGTCGAGGATCGATCGCTTGAGACGCTGGGCGAACTGATCGCCCGGGAGCCGGATTTCGTCGAGGTGTTTCTCGCCCTGCCGCGCACCGATGTGGACAGCGAAGTGTTTGCAATGCTTGCGGCG
>CALLKH010000240.1 GCA_938008425.1 uncultured Planctomycetaceae bacterium
GCGAGGCCGTCAACCCGAGCGTCGAGATCGTCGGCTCCGGCCACGTGCGCGTGAACTCCTACACCGGCCAGCTGCGCGAAGAGGTGATGGGCTCCGGCCGCTTCGAGGTGATGCAGAAGCAACCGGCCGCCGCAAGCGCCCCGTAGCGTTCGAGGGCGACCTACTCGTATCTGAGCGCTTCGATCGGATCGAGGCCAGCGGCGCGGCGCGCAGGGAAGAAGCCGAACACGATGCCGACGGCGGCCGAGAACCCGAAGGCCACGACCACGACCATCGGCGAGAGCACGAACGGCACGCCGATCCAATAGGCGATGGCGGCCGAGGCGCTCAAGCCCAGCGCGGCGCCCATCAGCCCGCCGACGCATGACAGCACCACGGCCTCGATCAGAAACTGCAGCAGCACGTCGCGCTCCAGCGCGCCGATGGCCAGACGAATGCCGATCTCGCGCGTCCGCTCGGTCACCGAGACCAGCATGATGTTCATGATGCCGATGCCGCCGACGACGAGACTGATGCCGGCGATCGACCCGAGCACGACGCCGATGATCTTCTGAAACTGGCCGAACTGCTGTACGAATTCCTTCTGCGCCTGAACCTGGAAATCATCCTGGCGGCCGGCGCGGATGCGGTGCTGCATGCGAAGGAGCTTCTTGATTTCGTTCTTGCCCAGTTCGATGTCGGCGTCGGTGGCCGATGCGGCCTCGCAGACGATGGTCTGGATCGACTTGAGGCCGTAGATCTTCTCCATGACGGTGGTGATCGGCACGATGATCTGCCGGTCGACGTCAGTGAAGCCGACGTTGCCCTTTTCCTCCATGACGCCGACGACGGTAAGCGTTCGCGTGCCGACCGCCCCGAGGCCCGAGACCTTGACCTTTTCATCAATCGCCGGCCGGCCGCCGAACAGTTCCTGCTTCACCTTCGCACCGAGCACGACGACGCTGGCATTGCCCTGCACGTTGGAGCGGGTGAAGAACTCGCCCTCGATGACGTTGTGGTTGTTGATGAGCGGGTAGACTTCCGTCGCGCCCAGGATGGTGGAATTGGTGGTCTTGGACCGGAACTTCACCGAGACGCTGTTGTTGATCTGCGGCATGACGCGGGCGATGCTGGGGCAGCCACGTTCGATTTCGTAGGCGTCTTCGAGCTTGAGTGAATCAAAGTTGCCGACAGCCCGCCGCCCGCGGCGCTCGACTTCGGGCATCACGAAGAGCTTGTTCGAGCCCATCGATTCGAAACCGGTCGCCATTCGCGCCGACATGCCCTCCAGGATCGCCATGGCCGCAACGACCGCCGCGACGCCGATGATGACGCCGAGCGTGGCGAGAATGCTGCGAAGCGGGTGAATCCACAGGCTTCGCATGGCCATGATGCAGACGCGGAAAAAGAACATAGTCGTCGTCGCTCAGTTCGGATGATCGGTCGCCTGACTCGATTCACCACTCGGTGCCACAGCCGTGTCCACCTGGCCGGCCATCAGCTCTTTCAATCTCATACTTTTGCCGGCCGCGCCATCGGCGGCGGGGATCGCTTCGGCGGTTTCGGCAGGTGGGCGACGCCCAATTCGGTGCGAAGGCCGTCATCCACCGTTCGATCCTCGATAATCTTTCCGTCGCGCATTCGAATCACGCGTTCGGCCTGGACCGCCACGTCCATTTCGTGCGTCACGATGATGATGGTGACGCCGGCCGCGTGCAGATCATGAAAGATGCCCATGATCTGTTCGCCCGTGCGGCTGTCCAGGTTTCCGGTCGGCTCATCGGCGAGCAGGATCTTGGGCTCGTTCACGATGGCCCGGGCGATGGCGACGCGCTGCCGCTCGCCGCCGGAGAGTTCGCTCGGTGTGTGCCCGCCGCGCTGGCCGAGGCCCACCTTTTCCAGCGCCCGAAGTGACGCCTCGCGCACCGCCAGTTTGCGGGCGTAGAACAGCGGCACCGCGACGTTGTCGATGGCCGATGTGCGCTGGATCAGGTTGAAAGTCTGAAAGACAAATCCGATTTTCTGGTTTCGCACGATGGCCAGGTGGCGATCCGACATCGACCCGACGGGCTCGTTGTCGAGGAAATACTCGCCGGTCGAGGGCCGATCGAGGCAGCCGAGCAGGTGCATCATCGTGCTCTTGCCGCTGCCCGACTGGCCGGTGATGGAGACCATCTCACCTTCGTGGATGGTCAGATCAACGCCATCGAGGGCGCGCACGACCGACGTGCCCATGTGATAGTGCTTGGAGAGGTTTCGGATTTGAATCAGCGGCAGCTTCAAGGCTCTGGTCGGTTCCTTTCAATTCGCCCATTCTAAGCGAAGACCGGCGGGTCAGGTTATTCCTGGCTCTCGCGTTTTTCCTTGTCGGTCTGCTGCGGACGTTTGATCCAGACCTTCTGTCCCTCTTCGATGCCGCTGATCACCTCGGTGAACGTACCGTCGGTCGCGCCGATCTTGACCGGGATCTTTTTTTCTCCCGGCCGATCGGTCGGATTTTCCTGATGGGGGACGTACACGAAGCACTGTCGCCCTTCGCTGGCCAGCGCCTCGTTCTTCACGAGCACGACGTTGCTCTTGGTCTGCGTCTGGAACATCAGGTCGGCCTGCATGCCGTTGAGCCGCTGGAGATCCTCGCCAATCAGCCGCACGCGAACCTTGAACGTCACCGCGTTTGTAATTCGCTCCGGCTGGGGAAGAATCCGCTCGATGACGCCGTAGAATGTTTCAGACCGGAAGGCATCCACCGTCACCTCGACCGGCCGGGCCTGACGGACCACAACGCCTTCCTTCTCAATCGCTTCCTTTTCTGCTTCCTTGAGAACCAGCTTCTCCTCCGACTTGGAGACGACGGCGCCGGCAGATCGGTCGCGTTCGATCACCTCCCGGGCCTTCTGGATGTAATCGGATTCTTCGAGCATCTCGGTCTGTCCCGGCCGGGCGTAGTCCGGTGCGATGTCGGTGATTTCGCCGATGTCGGCCTCGTCGATCTGGGCGATGACGAACATCGAGCTGATGTCCGCGAGCATCATGATGGGCGTGCCGCCGGTGATGCCCTGCGTGCCGCTCTGCACCGCTTCGCCCTGGCGCGTCTGGATGGCGTAGACCATTGCGTCAGCCGGGGCGACGACCCGCGTCTCCTTGAGGCGCTGCTTGGCGTCTTCGAGATTTTTCACGGTCGTTTCGTAGGTGGCCTCCGCCTGGGCAACGTCCTGCTCCGCGCTGGTGAGCAGGAATCGCTCGTTCGCCTCGGCGGTCTTCACGTCTGCTTCCGCCAGCGCGACGGCCGCCATCGCCATCTTGTGATTGGCAGTGGCATTGACCAGTTCCTGCTCGCCACGGATGCCGGCGTCCATGTTATTAATCTTGTTGTAGTTGTACTCCGCAATGGCCAGGCGCCCCTTTGCGTCGTCAAGTCGCGCTCGCGCGGAAATCGTCTGAAGCGGAAGGTCGTTCTTGGTTTTCTCGTAGGCGATCTTGGCTTTTTCCCAGGCTGACTTCGCCCGATCGGCGTCGGACTGGCGCGCCTCAACCTGGCGCTGCTCATCCACCGGATCGAGCACGAGAAGCAGGTCGCCTTTCTTGACCATTTGGCCTTCGACGACCTTGATCTCCAGCACGATGCCGCTCGCCTTCGTCTTCACCTGAATGTACTGCGCGGCCTCGATCGTGCCGGTGGCTGTGACGGGGATCACCAGGTCGCCGCGCGTCGC
>CALLKH010000241.1 GCA_938008425.1 uncultured Planctomycetaceae bacterium
TCTCGCCAGGCGTCAGATGCGCGACACCAAGGGACGATTCTCGCCGGGCAGCATGCTGTACTTTGTGCTCAAGGATGCCACGCCCGAAGGCCGTCTCGGCGCGAAGTTTGTCGACTACGTGGCCCGCAATGCGTACTCGATCAGCCTGGCGGTCAGCCTCGGCCAGATCAAGACGCTGATCGAGTGTCCGTTCCACATGACACACTCAGCGCTGCCGCCGGATGAGATGGCCCGCCACGGCGTCGTGCCGGGCGGTATACGCCTGAGCTGCGGACTTGAAGACTGGGAGGACATCGTCGCGGATCTCTCGGAAGCGTTCGACGCCGTATAGCCGCCGGCGTGGATCAGCACTGACGTCGGCGTCCAATCAGGGAGGCCACAAATCGCCGCGGCGAAGCGAGTCGTTCTTCGGATACGAGAATATCGAATCCCTCAAAATAGCCGACGAGTTCGCCGGGCTTCAGCAAATGGTTGTCGCTTGCCGGCTTGCCGAATAGCCGCCGCTGTTCTACGAGAAACGTCTCATACACGATAAATCCGCCCGGCCGTACAGCCGCGGCGATGGCGGACATCAGCGGTCGATGTAGGAAGTTGAAACATGTGACCAGATCGAACACCCCCGCCGGTATCGACGGCTCCCGTTCGACATCGCGGCAATCGGTCTCGATCACCACACCATTTCGCGAAGCGAGTGACCGGCATCGCTCCAGTGCATCAGGCAACACGTCCCATGCGGCCACCTTCATTTCGTTCATGGCCATGAAGACCGCGTCTCGACCGGTCCCACAGGCGATGTCGAGCGCGCAGCGCCCAGCCAGCCCGTTCCACTCCGCGCGAGCAGTTTCCAGCGCCCGCACCAGGAGTTCGTGAGGCGACCAGAGCCGACCCTGGTCGGGACCGAACTCGCAATTGTCATCCGTAAGTAAGTCCGTTCCGCTGTGAACAACAAGATCGGATCGACCGCGCGCTCGAAGCAATTCGGCTGCCGCCTGAACGCGTGAAGAATCGACGTCGAAAACTGTGAGTGCGACGTACGACGCCGGCAATTCATGGATTCGGTCGCTTAGTTCCTCGAAGGGAATATTCACCGCACCGCGAAGGTGGCTCGCTTCGAAATCGCGCTGCGAGCGAACGTCGAGAATTCGCCGGATTTCATCGGGCTCCTTCATGATCAGATTACTTTCGTCTCAGGCCGTTCGGAGTCGCCCTACGAGCAGCCCGCCTGAAGGCGTTCGGCTCAAGAATCGTTTGCACCCATGGGAATTTCATGAACGGCACAGAACCACGCCCGGCTGCCGCCCGAATTATCGATCCGAGGCACGCGAACGGCGGTTTTGATGACCGAGATTCTCGGTACCCGCGATTTGCTGGAATTTGCCTGCCCTTCCTGTTCTAATGAACCTGGGTTACGTCATCTGTCCTGCCTCCGATCTTCGGCGGTCTGCCTCGCAGCACCGGGAAGCATCAAATGCCGCATTCGATCATACACATCAGCGGCCCAGCCGGCTCCGGCAAGACTCTGCTGATCCGCCGCCTTTCATCGTTGCTTCGGGCGGATCGCATCTATCATATCCGCTTCGACCTCAGCGCCGGCGATGGTCCGCCCATGCTTCGCCTCGTGTCCTCTGCCGAGCATAACGCCCGGGTCATGCACTGCTACGTCCGCCCGGAGCTGGTGTTTGAGACGTTTGCCGACGTGCTTCCACGAATCGCACAACCCGACGAAAGCGCGATCATTTTTGTCGAAACCAATTCCAACCCCTGTTTTCGCCATGCATTTCCATACGACGTCAAAGTGTTTCAGATGACCGCACCGAAATCCATCGAGGGCGTCTTTCGAACCGCGGATGAAACCGCCGGCGCGATTCACCGGGCCATGCATGATACGGCCGAATTCGCGGCGGAACTGTTCGGCCTGGATCGACTCTCCCCGCACGATTCCGCCCTGCTGCCGTCGCTTGACCCGCACGATGCCGCTTCTCACGACCACGACCAGTCGGTGGACGAATTCCTGAACTCGCCGATGGGCACGGAGATTTCGGTCCGAATGCAGCTGAGGCCCGAGTTTCAGGGCATCATCGACGCCGATGTCGTCTTTCTTAACAATGCGATTCAGCCTAACATATTCATGGAAAACACGTGCGTCGCACGAATCGAGGAATTGCTCGATCGGCTGCGACACCGACTCGAACGTCGCTCATGGTTTGCCGCCTGCGATCCGCTCGACGGGGCTGATCCGAAGACCGCGGGCGGCTGGCGGCTGATCGTCGACCTGCTCGCCGTCGCAAAGACTGAAACTTCATGAACCCTAACGACCTCATCGATCTCGCCCTGAACAAACCCCTGACCGCCGAGCAGTTCAAGCCCACCGATCTCAAATTGGATCGCCGCGAGGGGCTCACCATCACATGGGCCGACGGCCACGTCAGCCGTTACTCGCTCGCCCTGCTTCGCAAGGCCTGTCCTTGCGCCGGGTGCCGGACCGAGCGCGAATCGCCGAAGCCCCAGACGCCATCGCGATCGCTTACCATCCTGCCGACGAACATCAGCAAGGCGACTGAATTCGCCAATGCCGGGCTGGTCGGAAACTACGCAATCCAGATCCACTGGGCCGACGGCCACAACACCGGCATATACGACTTTCGATATCTGCGGATGATCGATCCGGCCCCGCGTGAGGGCGCCGCCGAATGAATCCGGAATCACTCAAATCGCTGCTTGAGTCGGTGCGCCATGGTGAAATCACGACGGAGGCGGCGCTCGAACGACTGAGCCGACTTCCCTTCGAGGCGCTCGACTACGCCAGCATTGATCATCATCGCGCCCTGCGATGCGGCTTTCCCGAGGTGATCTACGGCGAGGGCAAAACGGCTTCGCAAGTGGCCGAGATATTCGAACGCCTCGCCCACGGCGGCGCCGATGTGCTCGCCACGCGCGCGAATCCGGACCAGTTCAATGCCGTTCAGGCGGTCTGCCCGAAGGCGGTCTTTCATGATTCCGCCCGGTGCATCTCACTCAGGCAAAGCGATATCCCCGTTTCGAAGGGAATCATCGCCCTCGTTTCAGCGGGGACGACGGATATTCCGGTACTGGAAGAAGCCCGCATCACCTGCGAAGTCTCGGGACAAAGGACCGACGTGATCAATGACGTCGGCGTCGCAGGAGTGCATCGGCTTATCGCCAAGATGGATCGACTGCGCGCGGCGCGCGTTGTCGTCGTCGCGGCCGGAATGGACGGCGCGCTGCCCGGCGTTGTCAAAGGGCTCATCGCTGCGCCAGTGATTGCAGTTCCGACTTCGGTCGGCTACGGAGCGGCGTTTCATGGCGTCGCGCCGCTGTTGACCATGTTGAATGCATGCGCTCCCGGCGTCGCGGTGGTCAATATCGACAACGGTTTCGCAGCGGGATATCTTGCCACGATGATCAATCGCATCGGTGAGTCGAGCCAGTCATGATGGGCAGGACAACCGAACACGGGCAGCGATTCTGACGTCCAGGCAAAGGGAGAGTCAGTGGCCGACAAGACCCGAATGAAGAAGAACCGCGCCTCCGCCATCGGCGGCATCGCCCGCGTCACCAAAATTCCCGCCCTGCCGACACGACCGCGTGATTCCCACAAGGGGCACTTTGGAAAAGTTCTGGTCATCGCCGGTTCGCGCGAAATGCTCGGCGCTGCCTGCCTGACCACGGAGGCCGCGCTCCGCAGCGGCGCGGGACTCGTCACCCTGGCCTGCCCCGAGTCAATTCAACTCCACGCCGCAGCCAGGTGCATCTGCGCCACGACGCTTCCCCTGCCGGAAAGCGTGAGCGGCATGATCGACCCCGACAAGGCGATTCCGCTTTTTCAAAACCGTGGCGTTCTTGATGCCGGAGACCGGCCGACGGTGATCGCGGCCGGCCCCGGCATCGGCCAATCCGACATCGCTTTCGCCAGGAGCTGGATCGAGCTTATCCGCTCGTTTGACCGTGCGGCACGAATTCCCATCGTGCTTGACGCCGACGGCCTCAATGCCCTGGCGATGGCATGCGCGCCGGAAGATGGATTCATCGATTGGCCGCTCTCGTCCAATTTCGTTCTCACGCCGCATCCCGGGGAGATGGGTCGACTTTGCGGCGTCTCGACCGCGGACATTCAGGCGGATCGCGAACGGTTCGTGGTGACGGCGGCGAGAAAACTGAGCGAGCGAGCGAGGATCGCGTTCCACGACGACACTCATGCGGCGGCCACGGCCCCGGGGGTGATTGTTCTGAAAGGGGCGGGCACGCTCGTCACGGACGGAACCCGATTGTACACGAATTCAACGGGCAACCCCGGAATGGCCACCGGCGGCAGCGGCGACGTGCTCACAGGAATGATCGCGGGCTTGATCGCGCAGGGAATGAGCCGCTTCGATGCGGCGGTGCTGGCCGTCTTCGCACATGGCGCCGCCGGCGATGTCTTCGCCAATGCGATGGGCGAAGCCGCGCTGACCGCCACGGAGCTTCTCGATCACATACGCTATGTGCTGAGCGAAAAGCAGATTCGGCACTTCTCTAAAGCTTCAAAGAAGCCACCAGCTGGAAAACGCCGAACCTGACGTTTTTCACTCACCCATAACGAACGAAGCCGATGGAGCATGATCCATCGGCTTCGTGAATTGGTTTTCAATCTGTTGAGCGGTCGCGATTGCCTACCACGCGAAGTGGGCGAACGCCTTGTTCGCGTCGGCCATGCGATGGACATTGTCCTTCGTCGTGACCGCGGCGCCGGAGCCGTTGAAGGCATCGAAGAATTCAGCCGCGAGGCGATCCTTCATCGGGCGGCCCTTCTTGGAGCGGGCCGCTTCAAGAATCCAGCGGATGGCCAGCGCCTGGCTTCGTCGCGGATTGACCGACATCGGCACCTGGTAGTTGCTGCCTCCGACGCGCTTGCTGCGAATCTGCACGCTGGGCCGGACGTTGTTGATCGCCTTCTCGAAGATTTCGAGCGGCGGCACGTCCTTGATTTTCTTGGTGACGGAATCGAGCGCTTCGTAGAAGACTTTCTCGGCGACGGTCTTCTTGCCGCTCCACATCATGCAGTTGATGAACTTGCTGGCGAGAACGCTGCCGTAGCGAGCGTCCGGGCGAAGCTGATCGCCCGACTTGGTCCACTTCTTGAATGCCATCGAAACTCCCTTGATTTCTGGCTCATCGCGAGTATCCCGCGATGAAACGCCGGCGAATAAGCTCGCCGATCACCATACTCGACCGGCACGGTGCCGGATCGCTGGAATAAGCGCCGTTCATGGCCTTGCGGTTCGCCCGCTGAGGCCGGCGCCGAATGACTGGGTTGATTACTTGCGTCGCTTGGTGCCGTACTTGCTGCGCGACCGGTTTCGCCGTGTACCGAACTTCTCCTGCTCCTCAACCGCCGAGCAGTCAAGAACGCCGCGGATGATGTGATAGCGAATACCCGGGAGGTCTCGTACACGGCCGCCGCGAATGAGAACGATCGAGTGTTCCTGAAGGTTGTGGCCGATGCCCGGGATGTACGCCGTCACTTCGCGGCCGTTCGAAAGCCGCACGCGGGCGACCTTTCGAAGCGCCGAGTTCGGCTTCTTCGGGGTCATCGTCTTGACGAGCAGGCACACCCCGCGCTTCTGCGGACAGTTGTCCAGATCGCGCGACTTGGACTTCGCGGTGACGATCGTCCGGGGGTTACGGCAAAGCTGATTGATCGTTGGCATTGATTCCTCTACTACGGCAGTCGGTCCTTTTCGGCCGACGGTCCTCCGCTAACAATTTAGAGCCCGGCATCTTACAGCGACCAGCGCCGGGTCGTCAACCGGGCTCGAATCCGCCGCCCGAAGGCGGCAAATTCGAGCCGGATTTATTCACTCAGTGCGAAGCCGGATCGATTTTCGCGGCTTCCGAGCCTTCGCCCGCCGACGGGACATTCGGCGTGCTGAACGGGGCCCCGCTGTCGAGGGCCATCGTGGCGTGGGCCGTCACGCTGCCCGCCGGCTTCTCGCCTGATCCGGATGAGACCGGAACGTCCATTTCGGCGCCCACCGCCTCGGAAATTCGCATTTCCGAGGATTCCTGCTCGATTGGCGTGCCCACGTGCTCCAGCTCCATCTCCTGGTACGGTCGGAACGCGGTGCCGGCCGGGATCAGGTGACCGAGGATCACGTTTTCCTTCAGGCCGTAGAGCTTGTCGATCGCGCTGCTCAGGGCGGCTTCCGTCAGAACCTTGGTGGTTTCCTGGAAGCTGGCCGCCGAGATGAACGACTCGCTCTGGAGCGCCGCCTTGGTGATGCCGAGCAGCAGCGTCGAGCCGGTCGCCGGCTTGGGTCGCCGACCCTTGGCCGGCGCCTTGCCTGCATCTTCAAGCGTCTCATTCGCGGCATTGAGATCCTCCTTGGAGACGATGTCGCCCTCCTTGTACTGCGAATCGCCCGGGTCGGAAATCTTGACGCTCTTGGCCAGCAGGTTGTTCACCGCCTGGAATCGGAAGCGGTCGATCACCTCGCTCGGGAGAAGCTCGGCGTCGCCCGGGTTTTCGACGCGCACCTTGCGAAGCATCTGCGACAGGATCACCTCGATGTGCTTGTCGTTGATGCTCACGTTCTGTGAGCGATAAACCGACTGCACTTCGTTGATCAGGTAGCTGTGCAGGGCATCCTCGCCCTTGATCGCGAGAATGTCATGCGGAACAAGCGGACCGTCGCAGAGCGGATCGCCGGCCTCGACATGGTCGCCGAGGTGAACGAGCAGGTGCTTGTCCTGCGGCACATGGTGCGGACGCGGCTCAAGGTCCTTGCTGTCGGGATGGATGGTGATGGTCATCTTTCCGCGACGCTTGTCGTTGCTGATCTCGACGGTGCCCGAGATCTCCGCCATGACGGCCGGCTCCTTGGGCTTTCGAGCCTCGAAGAGCTCGGTGACGCGCGGCAGACCACCGGTGATGTCCTGCGTACCGGAGAGTTCGCGCGGTCGTCGAGCCAGCAGGAAGCCGGGCTTCACTTCCTGGCCTTCCTCGACTTCGATACGCGCCTTGGCCGGCAGGTAGTGATATTCCAGAATCTTGCCCTGGGCGTCCTCGATGATGACCTGTGGATTCTTGTCGCCGCGATGCTCAACGACGATGAGCATGCTCTTGGCTTCCTTGGCCTCGCTGTCTCGACGGACGGTTTCACCTTCGACGATGTCCTGGAACCGAATGCGGCCCTTGGCCTCGGCAAGAATCGGCGTGAGGTGCGGCTCCCACTGCGTGATCACCGTCTTTCGCTCAACGGCCTGATCCTCGCGGACGAGAACGCGGGCTCCGTACGGAATCTTGTATCGCTCGAGTTCGCGACCCTTGTCGTCGTTGATCGAGATTTCACCGTTTCGCTTCAGGACGACGAGGTACTCCTCGTTCGTCTCGGTGTTTGTGAACGCCACGGCGTTAAGGTTGTGGAACTTGATCAAGCCCGCGTTCGCACACTTGATGTCGCTTTCGATGACGGCGCGGCTTGCGACGCCGCCGGTGTGGAACGTGCGCATGGTCAGCTGCGTGCCCGGTTCGCCGATCGACTGCGCGGCGATGATGCCGACCGCCATACCCCGCTCGACGAGCTGCCCCATCGAGAGGTCCATGCCGTAGCAGCGGGCGCAGACGCCGGTCGCCGCCTCGCACGTCAGCGGGCTTCGAACGCGAACCTTTTCCATACCCAGACCTTCAGGCGGCGCGAGTTCAATGCGCCGCGCGATTTCGGTCGTGATGATCGAATTTTCGCGAACGATGACTTCGTCGGTCACCGGGTGGCGAATCGTGTCACGCGCTACGCGGCCCGTGATCGACTCGGCCAGTGCGATGTCGACTTCCTCGCCCTTGTACTGAACGCCCTTCATGACGCCCTTGATCGTGCCGCAGTCCTTCATCGTGACGATCAAATTCTGCGCCACGTCGGCCAGCTTGCGGGTCAGGTATCCCGAGTCGGCCGTCTTGAGCGCGGTGTCGGCCAGACCCTTTCGGGCGCCGTGGGTCGAGTTGAAGTACTCGAGAACCGACAGACCCTCGCGGAAGTTGGCCTTGATGGGCGTTTCGATGATCTCGCCGCTCGGCTTGGCCATGAGGGCTCGCATGCCGGCGAGCTGCCGAATCTGATCGACGCTACCTCGGGCGCCCGAGTCCGACATGAGGAAAATCGGGTTCAGGTATCGCTTCGCGCCTTCGTCGCCTGAATGTGCGTACCGATAGTCCGGCGTTCGATAGTCATTCTTGAACTCCGCCATCATCGCCTCGGTCACTTCTTCACGAACGTGGACCCAGATGTCGATGAGGGCGTTGTAGCGCTCGAGGTCGGTGATGGCGCCATGCTGATAGGC
>CALLKH010000242.1 GCA_938008425.1 uncultured Planctomycetaceae bacterium
CGGCAAGGTCATCGGTCGGTATCGAAAGATGTTTCCCTTTCTGCCTTACGAAGTAGGCATTGAGTCCGGCGACAAGTTTTTCGTTTTTGATGTGCCCGAAGTCGGTCGATTCGGCGTGTCGATCTGTTACGACATGTGGTTTCCCGAGACGTCGCGAACGCTCGCGGCCATGGGCGCCGAGGTCATCATTCATCCGACCCTGACCACGACGATCGATCGCGACGTTGAACTGGCGATTGTTCGCGCAACCACCGCGACCAACCAGTGCTTCATGGTCGATATCAACGGCGCCGGCGACGGCGGAAATGGGCGGTCGATCATCTGCGGCCCGGCCGGCGATGTGCTGCACCAGTTCGGTACGTCGGAGGAAATGGTGCCGCTGGAGATTGACCTCGATCGTGTGCGGCGTTATCGCGAGGTCGGCCTTCGGGGTCTCGGACAGCCGCTCAAGAGTTTTCGAGACACGAAGGTGGAGTTTCCGGTGTACGCGCCGGGCGGCAAGGGGTCCGAGTATCTGAAGGCGCTGGGCCCGCTCGTCAAGCAGACGCGCGGTTCGCGCGCCGGCATCAATGCCGATTCGCCGCCGAAATAGACGCCGCGTCGAATCATTCAGGCATCGTCAGGCCGCCCGGTCCTGGGTCACCGGGCCACTTCGCGCCGGAAAGAGGAGTCGAGAATGACAGACAGAACAAACAACCACGCCAACTTGACGAACCTCGATCCGAGCCATGTCGCGCTCTACAACGTCAACCGGTTGCGGACGGACATCTGGCACTTTCTTCGCGACAGCGCCCGGCGCCTGCGGCGCATTGAACTCGACGCCCGCTTCGCCGAGGACAAGGAAAGCCTCGTCACCGCGTGCAACGAGGTGTTCGATTTTCTCCGTCCGCTTGAGGATTACTTCGCATTTCCGGGCGTCACCGCCCTCGAACAGCTTCGCGCGAACTTCGATCGCGGCAGCTACAACGATCTCGCCCGTCAGACCATGCGCCTCGTGCGCATGATGAACAACGGCGCCTATCGCCGGCTCGATCTCGCCTCCTCGCGCCTGCGGGACTACGCCGATCTGCTCAACATCACCAAGCTCAGCGAGGAACTCCACACGAGGATTCGACAGGAGCGGCGGCTCTACTTTGAAGCACTGGTCGTGGACGATCTGACCCGGCTGGAGTCCCACGAACTGCGCGCACAGACGCGCGAACTTCGCCGCATGGATGACAGCTTCCTCTACGAGGTCGTCGTCGCTTCGACCTACGAGGATGCGCTCATCGCGGTGCTGCTCAATCCGAATATCCAGAGTTGCATCGTGCGATACAGTTTCCCGTACCGCACGGAGAAGCGACTGAACTTTCTCGAAGAGATCTACACGGTGCTGGGTCTCGACCCGTCCGAGATGGAGAGACTCACCGGCACCGAGCGCAGTCTGAGCCTCGGCCGAATGCTCAAGGCGCTGCGCCCGGAACTTGACATCTTTCTCGTCACTGATGCACCGATCGAGGATGTCGTCGGCGCGCCGAGCCGCGACTTCCGCCGGCTGTTCTATCTGCAGGAAAACTACCGCGAGGTGCACCTGAGTGTGCTCAAGGGCATCCACGAGCGCTACGACACGCCGTTCTTCACCGCGCTTCGCCGGTACAGCCAGAAGCCGACCGGCATGTTTCACGCATTACCCATTTCCCACTCCGCCACCATCACCAAGTCGCACTGGATCAAGGACCTCGCCCAGTTCTACGGCCACAACATCTTCGAAGCCGAGACGTCGGCCACCACGGGCGGGCTCGATTCACTGCTTCAGCCGAGCGGCTCACTGCGCGAGGCGCAGGAACTCTCCGCGCGGGCGTTCGGCTCGCGTCGAACGTATTTTGTCACCAACGGCACTTCGACCGCCAACAAGATCGTCACGCAGGCGTTGATCCGCCCCGGCGACATCGTGATGCTGGCGCACGACTGCCACAAGTCGCATCCGTACGCAGCCATCCTGGCCGGCGCCCACACGGTTTATCTCGACGCGTACCCGCTGTCGGATTATTCGATGTACGGCGGCGTGCCGCTGGTCGAGATCAAGCGGCGCCTGCTTGAACTCAAGCGCGCCGGAAAGCTGGATTGCGTTCGCATGCTGCTGCTGACGAACATCACGTTCGACGGCATCGCCTATGACCCGGTGCGAATCATGGAGGAGATCCTGGCGATCAAGCCGGACATGATCTTCCTATGGGACGAGGCGTGGTCCGCCTATGCGCGCTACGCGCCGGTGCTGCGCCGCCGCACGTCGATGTGGTCCGCGTCGTATCTTCGAGAGCGATTCGCCGAGAAGGAATACGCCGTCGAGTACGCCAACTGGCGGGCGAGTTTCGACGCGCTCGATCCGAACGATGACGCCACGTGGCTGGACAACCGGCTCATGCCCGACCCCGAGCAGGTTCGCGTTCGCGTCTATGCCACGCAGTCCACGCACAAGACGCTCACTGCGCTGCGACAGGGGTCGATGATCCACGTTCACGACCAGGACTTCGAACATCACGTGCGCAACGCCTTCAACGAAGCGTATATGACACACACATCGACCTCGCCCAACTACCAGATTCTCGCGACGCTCGACGTCGGCCGCCGCCAGGTCGAACTCGAGGGCTACGACTTCGTGGCGAGAAGCATCACCCTGGCGATGATGCTTCGCGAACGCGTCGACTCAGATCCGATGCTCTGCAAGTATTTCCGCGTGCTCGGCCCGCGCGACATGATTCCTGTTCAATACAGGCCCTCGGGCATCCTTCGCTATTACGACTCCAAGGTCGGCTGGGGGCGGATGGACCTTGCGGCGCAGGCCGACGAGTTCGTGCTCGATCCCACGCGCGTCACGCTGCACATCGGCCGCACCGGCATGGACGGCGATACGTTCAAGAAAATGCTGATGGATCGGTATGACATTCAGATCAACAAGACGTCGCGAAACACCGTGCTGTTCATGATTCACATCGGCATGACGCGCGGCACGATCGCCCATCTGGTCAACGTGCTCACGCAGATCGCCCGCGACCTCGACGACAAGCTCGACCGCTGGAGCCAGGTCGAAATGAATCTCTTTCACAGCCAGATCAAGGCGCTCACGGAGGATCTGCCGCCCCTGCCGAATTTCAGCCGGTTCCATTCCACCTTCAAGCCGTCGCGCGACAGCACCACGCCCGAAGGCGACATGCGCCGGGCGTTCTTTCTCGCCTATGACGAGAAGCACTGTGAATACCTGAAGCTGCACGACGGTTCGCTGCTGGCGGAGATCGAATCCGGGCGCGAGGTTGTCTCGGCGGCGTTCATCACGCCGTATCCGCCGGGCTTTCCCGTGCTCGCGCCTGGGCAGGTGATCACACGCGAAATCGTTCAGTTTCTCATGGCGCTCGATGTCAAGGAGATCCACGGCTACGAAACCGCATTCGGCCTCCGCGTCTTCACCGCCGCGGCGGTCGCCACCGAGGAGCGTCGGATCAACGGCCGCCCGACGAACTCCCCCAGGAAAAAAGAAGGAGTGACAACATGACCCAGACCCCAACCGCAAAAGAGCGAACGCTTCGCGGCCTCTCCGATATCCGCCTGTTCTTTCATCGCAACGAGACGCCGATCTACTTCATCAGTGCGACAAACTTCAACCTCATCGGCATCGACGAGTGGGTGCGAAACTTCAAGTGCATCAACTACATCGACTGCTTTGACGGCCAGCACCCCAACGTCCTCGTGCCGCCGGAAATCCCGCATAAGCCGTTCACCAGCATCGAAGACATCAACCACTACCTGCTTCAGCACAAGGAAGTCGTCGATTACGTCCGCTCGCGCGCCGTGAATGGCGACGCCGGCAAGGCCGTGTTCCTTTTCTTCGATGAAGAGACCGAGGCGATGTGCAGGGAGCTTGGCCTTGAAATCTGCTTTCCGAAGGCGAGCCTGCGGAAGATGATCGACGACAAGATTTCCGCGACGCGCATCGCCGATCGCGCCGGAATCGCCAGCGTGCCCAACGTCCTCGCGAAGATCGAGTCCTGGGCCCAGCTTCGCAAGGCCGCGGTTGAACTCGGCGAACAGCTCGTCATCCAGACCGCCTTCGGCGACTCCGGCCACACGACGTTCTTCATCTCGAACGAAGCGGAGTACAACAAGTACGCCGATGAAATCGCCCGCGAGCCCGAGGTCAAGATCATGAAGCGCATCCGCTGCCGCGGCGCTGCGCAGGAGGCGTGCGTCACGCGGCACGGCACCATCGTCGGCCCGCTCATGACGGAGCTCGTCGGCTTCAAGGAGCTCACACCCTATCGCGGCGGCTGGTGCGGCAATGAGGTCTACGCCGAATCGTTCTCGCACGACGTTCGCAACAAGGCCCGCGACATGACCTTCAGCTTCGGCGAGGAACTTCGCAAGCTCGGCTACCGAGGATACTTCGAGCTCGATTTCCTTCGCGATCTCGACACCGACACGCTCTACCTCGGCGAGGTCAATCCGCGCGTCACCGGGGCGAGCGCCATGACCAACCTGGCCGCGTTCGCCCATGCCGATGCGCCGCTCTTTCTGTTCCATCTGCTTGAATGGGCCGGCGTCGACTTTGAGCTCGATGTTGAGGGCCTGAACGCCCGCTGGGCCGATCCCGCCAATATCGACAACTGGGGGCAGCTTGTCATCAAGCATACCGCCGACACGACCGAGCTCATCACGGCCGCGCCGAAGTCGGGCATCTGGCGGATCAACGCCGACGGCTCGCTCAGCTACGTCCGCATGCAGACCCACCGGCGAACGGTCGGCAGCGAGCAGGAGGCGTTTTTCCTTCGCATCGCAAAAGAGGGCGACTACAAGTACGAAGGCGCCGATCTCGGCATTCTGATCACCCCCGGCCGGCTCATGACCGAGGATTTTGCGATGAATGATCGTGCACGGGCGTGGACGAATGGTATCCTTGCACAATACAAGTCGCGTCCGGTGACTCCCGCCGAGTCAGACGCGTCGGTGCAGGTTGCCGAAGTCGGCAATTTCAAGATGCTTTGATGAACGTACTGTTCTCGTCGATTCAGGAGCCCAGGCCCGGCGACAAGTGGAAGTGGCTGTCTAATCAACTTTGGCCGAGCTATGAAACGTGGTTCCTGAAGGAGGGCGCGGACGCGCGGCCGAAGTTTCTCGCCTGTGAGCGAGCGCTGCGCGCCCACATGCCCGAGTTGATGCCGACGTACGAGCGCCTTGCGGAGCTGGCCGGCGGCGGCGACATCGAGGCGCGGTTCCTCAGCCTTTACTGCCCGACACCCTATCTCACCGGCTGTTCGCAGGCCGTCTGGAAGCGCGACCAGCCGCGGCTCGTTCGCAATTACGACTACAACCCGGACATGTGGGAGGGCGTGCTCCTTCACACCGAGTGGAACGGCCGCAAGGTCATCGCCATGAGCGACTGCCTCTGGGGCGTGCTCGACGGCATCAATGACGCGGGGCTGGCCGTCTCGCTTTCGTTCGGCGGTCGCAAGGCGGTGGGCGAGGGGTTCGGCATTCCGCTCATCCTGCGATACATCCTCGAATTCTGCGAGACGACGCCCGAGGCCCAGAAGGTGCTCTCGCGCGTGCCGAGCCACATGTCGTACAACGTCACGCTGCTTGACGCCCGCGGCCGGCATCGCACCATCTTCGTCGCGCCGGACCGCGTGCCGATCATCACCAGCAAGCACCTCGCGACGAATCACCAGGAGCAGGTGGAGTGGCACGAACACGCCATCGCCACCGCCAGCGTGGACCGCGCCCACTTCCTCGCCCTGCGCCTCGAAGACCCGCACGAAACGGCCGACCGCTTCACCGCCCGCTTCCTCGAACCGCCGCTGTACTCGAAGCGCTTCGACCACGGCTGGGGCACGCTCTACTCCGCCGCCTACGACCCCACCCGCCGATCGGCCACGCTGATGTGGCCAACGTATCGGCTGGTGCAGACGATCGACGAATTCGTGGAGGGGTCGCTGGAGATTCACTATCGAGCGGGGTGATGGCGGCCTGGCTTTGCGTTGTGGGGTATCATTGTGTCCGGGCGGCCTCTAAGAGCAAGTCGTTGACAAGCGATTTCGGGATTGATTGACTGTTGATGTGGCTGGTGTGATCAAGAGCGCAGTCCGGAGTACTCGTCATGAGAACAAAAGATGCCTGCCCCTCCATCGCCGCCATGGGAAGTCAGACCGCCTCAATCGCCGCGGCTCACATGGAGCGGGCGTTTCGTTACATCCTGCGCGGGCCGAACGTCACGGCCGAGCCGGGGTTTGTGCGGCTCATCACCGGCGAGCCTCATCCGTTCGGGAACTTCGCGGTCTTCTCGGAGACGGCGGCGCCGGCCGAGATGCAGGCAGCCATGGGGCCGCTGGTCGAATGCGGTGCGCCGGCCGCGCTGTTGCTGACGGCGCCGGCGTCGGACGCGACCGCGAAACTTCTCGCCGATTCGGGCTTCGTGTCCGACCATCCGATGCCCGCCATGGCCGTCGAGACTGACGTTCTGGGTGCTACCAGTCTGCCACCGGGGTACACGTTCAGCCGGGTCGGCGAAGGCGCCGAGAGCGACGAGTGGGCCGGGCAATTCTCGGTCGGCTTCGAGATTCCGCACGCGGTCGGAGAGGCGTTCTCGCCCAACGCGGTTCACGCGACGACGGCCGCCGACGCGCCGATTCAGTACTTCGCGATTCGCAAGGGCGGCAAAATGGTCTGCACCTCGCTCGTCTATCTCGCCGATGGCGTGGCCGGCATCTACTGCGTCGCCACGATCCCCGAGGAGCGCGGCCGCGGGCTCGCCGCCCACGTGACGGCCGAACCGCTCCGCCTTCTTCGCCGACTGGGCTACAACGTCGGCGTGCTGCAATCCACGGCGGCAGGGCACTCGGTGTATCGCAGGCTGGGGTTCAAGGAGTTCGGCGAGCTGGGGTTCTATGTGCGGCTGCCGGGGTGAAGCGGGTGGGGAGATTCAGTGAATGGCCGTCGATAGATTGGAGAATTGGGTGGTAGAAAGCCGCGTTGAGGCGGGGAAGCTGTGATCCGTAGGGTGTGACAAGCTCAAGCAGACTGAGAATTCTCATAGGGCAGTCTCCACTCGCCTTGATCATCCTGATACAGCGGAATCGCGGTGCCCATGCCGTGATAGAGGTCGGTCAGCTCACTGGCATCCGGACTAAATACCGCGTGGAACACCCGGTGTTCAGACAGCAGGTTTTGGAAACCCTGCCTGATGTCGAAGAGGCTGCCCAGCCAGGTGCCTTCGCCGGTGTAGTTGGCCAAAATGATTCGCTCGTAATTCCCGACGCGACTCCCGCAGGTCACCATTGCCGCGATCAGTTCGAAGTGGTCGCGGCATTGATGGTTCTCGTCCAGCTCGATCAGCGCCACGGCCGTCTGCGGGGGACGAAACACTCTCAGAAAGCTGAACAGCGGATCACTCGCGACGAGGACGATTTCCGCGTACTTGCTCGTAACCCCCGGATACTCAAATGCGTCGGCCGTCTTAAGTATCATTGATGAAAGCCGATTGTTTGCTGACGATCGCCGGCCGGAAGCCGCAAGTGAGCCCGCAGACCATCGCAGGTGGGCGTCGGGTGCCCGATGCGGCGTGGCTGACTCACGCTGGTTTGAACAGATTCTCAAGCGCGCCGGCGACCGTGGCCTGAAGCCCTGATCCAGCGGTTTGCCCGTTGACTTCAAGCTTCACGTCCGAAGGCACCAGTGTCCAGTTCGGATAGTCCGCAAGCAAGTCGAGAACGATTGACTGAAGCGTCGCCGTGCCACCCAGTGGATGAATCCTGATAAACTCGCCGCTGTCAGCCTCGAACGCGTAGCCGCAGAGTGCGCCCGACGTGAGTTGATTCGTCAGCATCAGCTTTTCCGACGCAGGCTTGCCTGGGGAGTGCAGTATCCAAGTCAGGTTGAATCCCTCGATCGATGCCAGACACCCTTCGACTTCCGAGATCGCAAGCCCGTTCTCCGGTGAGATCGTGCGGACGTTGATCACGGCGTCCGGCCGGGCGATGCGCAGCCGCTCCCATTGCTCGGAAGTCATGACACAGCCATCGAGACGAGCTCCAGTCCATGTCGCGCCTTCAAGTGTTGCTCGAATCAGGTTCGCGCCGGCCAGATCGGCATCCTGAAAATCGCAGTTGCTCAAGTTCGCTCGCGAGAGTCGGCCATCGCGTAACACCGCACCCCGGAAGCACGCACCACTGAGAAATGCGCCCGTGCCATCAATCGACCGAAGATCGGCGTTGCGAAAGCTGTTGCCACGGCAATCCTGGGATTCCCCCAGCGGCAGCCCTGAGATTCTCGCGCCGACCAGGGTTGAGCTGGAGAAATCGCACTCGGTCATGCGCCCGCCAATCTGGGCGCCATCCAGACGCGCGCCGCGCAATTGACATCGCTCCAGCCGGGAGAATCGAGCCCGGGTTGCGTCCACCCCGTCAAGGATGCAGTCCGTCAGCGCCGGAAAGCTCACATCGCGACAGACCACGCCCCGAAGATCGACTTCTCTCATTTCGAGATGAATCATCCGAAGCCCCGATAGATCGCATCCCGGGAGTGACAGGCCCTCAAGAGCGCGGCCCGAACGGGTCGCGCAAGCCATGTCTATCGCACGCTGGCGTTCTTCGAGAGTTGATTGCTTGTTGAGTGTTGTCTCGATCTGATTGCCCATATATCAATGTCGTTGAATCTCTCTCCGGGGCGTAATGCCATTTCATCATGGCTTCTCAATCGAGCCCGGGCATCGACCATCCTGCACGGCGCGCAAGCTCGAGCCCTCGGTAACTCAACTGCCACGAAGAAACGCAATCGGTGTCATGGTGTCTTGGATACAGTGTGGCCAACACGTCCGCCCGATCGCGGTCCGAATCTGCGGATCATATTTCGGCCCGGATTTTCCGCCACCAGACCCGGACTTGATCGCGATACGTCGAATGCCACTCGAAGGGCAGCTCGAAGACGTCCGCCAGCCCCTGTGCCGCCCGAAACGAACAGTCATCGATCGATAGTGCCTCGCCAAGGAACTTCACGGCTGTTCGATCGCCGAATTTGGCCAGCCCCCAGGCGGCAAAGATCTTGCGGTGCCGACGCCCGCTGCGGATCATTTCCTCCCTCATCGGCGACGGCGGGTAATCATCCGCGGGCGAGGCCCACGCGCCGTCGGACTCAAAGACGCGTCGCAGGTACGGCTCGCCCTCGATGCGGCCGTAGTCCTTCAGGGTCCCTTCAAGATCGGGATGGCTGCTTTCGGCCAGTTCCAGAACGAGCGGCCAGCACTGTTCGCTCTTCAGTACGCCGGCCACGCGAATAGCCTCGCTGCGACACCTCGGATCCGGGTCGCTGCGGATCGTCATCGCCAGGATCGGCTCCAGCCTCGCGACCTCGCCGAGCCCGATGCTCTGGATCAGGCCGCAGCGCGCGTCGGAATCGAGAAGACCGAAGATCTCCGCGACTCGATCCTGGACGCGGTCATTGTCCATGAATTCCATCAATGCGTACGGCACCGCCGGCCCGAGATCGGGCCGCTCAGCCAGGACCGAATCAATGAGCGGCAGCACTTCATCGGAAATGAAAGCGCGCAGGTCGGCGGCTGCCCGATTGAAACGCGCCTCCGCCGCGTCGCCCCGCTTTTTCAGGGCGCTCTTCAGGCGAACCAGTGCCGACTGCATGGCGCTTTGTTTGTCGGTCTGCATTGGGATGCCCTGTGTGCCCGGTTACGCAAATAGATGGTACAAATAGCGCCGTTGCGCGTCAGGCGACCCAAACCGACGTTTGAATCCGCCCGTCTAGTCCTCTGGGGCGGGCATGAAGTTCCCCCGCACAACCCGAAGCACCATTTCCCTGATTTTCCGAACGGCCCGGTGCGGCTCAAGCCTGATCTTGATACTGCCTGTGTCCGCGTCCCAGTCTGCGAAGTCGGCCGCGACGTCGCCGAGGATCGACAGGAGTCTTCCGGTACTTGAATGAGGATAATGCCTTGCCAGGCAGCTGCGTGTGTCGAATGAGTTGGCCCCCTCACGAAGCGCCGCATCATCGTTCCTCGCGAGCTGCACCTTCTGCCTGCGCGACGATGCGCGGTGGCAGAGTTCCCAGGAGATGACGTAACGCGTGAACTGATCCAACTCGCCCTGCAGCTCCGGCACGCCCGACAGCGGCGGCAACGCGACGATCCTGACATCGAACGCGCGACTCGGCCAGGCTTCTTTCAGCGTCGCAAGCTGCTCGATGGTCATCACGCTCCCGGAGAGCTTCGCGCCGTCGAGATTGGCGCGATTCAAGTTAGACGAGACAAGATTGGCTCCTGAAAGATCACCGCCGGAGAAATCGCATTCCGAAAGATTGGCTCTCGAGAGCCGAGCCCCTGAGAGTTGAGCGTTTCTGAAATCGGTGCCGACGAAGTATCCACCCGCCGCTTCGATGTCCCGCAAGTCGGCGCCGGCGAACGAATTGCCACGATAGTGCTTCTCAATGTCCAGCATGTTCTGCCCGAATCGCACCGATCGCATGGCAGATTCCGAGAAATCACAGTTCGAGATTCTGGCACCAATGCATGCCCCGGTTAGATGGGCGTGCCTGACGCTACACTCTGTCAATTGACATAAGGACGCACCCCTAGAATCGCTCCCGTCGAGCACACACCGCAAGAGGGGAGGAAGATAGGTCCCGAAGCACCTTGCCCCGCGAAGGTTGAGATCGGAGACCTCCAGTCCGATCAAGTTGAGCCCCGAGATGTCGCACTGTTCGAGAGTCGCTCCACGAAGCACCCGAGAAAATGAACTCTCGCACAAGTGATCAATGGCCGTCTGGCGGTCCGGATGATGAGGGGACAAGAGTAGTTGGTGCAACTTGTTAAGAAACATCGAATCCAACCTCAGCACGTACTCTAGATACTCGATCATCTCGTCGAAGAGTGGTCGTGCCACATCCGCATGTTCGATCATCCCAACGATCATATCGCGGGTCAGCTCAACAGAGAATTTCTCCTTGCGTCGTAACGTATTGACCGTGGCGCGAATCCAGTTTTTCTGTTCAAACTTAGATACTCTCCATCCGGGTCTT
>CALLKH010000243.1 GCA_938008425.1 uncultured Planctomycetaceae bacterium
AGCGAAAGCGGTATCAACGCCGAGCATGTTCAGAATAATCGTGATGTCCGGCAGCTGCTTGGAAAGCGCGGTATCCGGCCGGAGGCGCTGCCGGCTGCCGAGGACGTCAAGAAGCTCGGGCGACGCCTGAAGTCGGATGCAAAGAAGTTGCCCAAGAGCGTCGAAAAGCTTCCGCTCGATGCGGGGAGTGAGTCTGAGAATCCTTAAGGTTTGAACGCACTACTTGTTCGAGTGACGTCCGGCATCATTATACTAAGCTCCAGCCCGGGCGGGTTGGACAATGGATCGCGTTGGGGCTGGTTCTTTCAGCGCGGCGGTCGAACTAACGCCATCCTCTGTGAGGGCATCGATCGAATTCGCCCATGTTCGCCATGCCGGGCGCTTCGCTTCGGCACGCCACCCGGTCTCGTCGCCGCGCTTCGGCATGCTACGCGCCGCAAGAAAAACCTCACCATCTCCCCCGTTTTCTTCATTTTTCCCTTTACATTTTTCATTCCCCCCACTCCCGCCTTGCCCCTCGTCGCCGGAACAGGTGTAATAAAATCCAGCAGGCAACCGGATCGGTGGATTCATCGCGCCCCTCAACCCCCGGAGCGGAATCATGTCCAAGTTCAGCGTCATCGTCGTCGCCGCCGGCAAGGGCGAGCGGTTTGGGGACAAGGAGAACAAGATTTTCGCCAAGATCGGCGAGCAGCCCGTCTTTTTGAAGGCCCTTCAGCTCTTCTGCAACCGGGAGGATGTCTGCCAGACGATTCTCGTGGTCTCGGGCGACGACTCGGAGAAGATGAAGACCCAGTTCGGGCCGAATCTCGGGTTCATGGGCATCGAGCTCGTCGAGGGCGGGGCCGAACGGTATCAGTCGGTCGCCAACGGCCTGGCCAAGGTGAAGGACGAGGCGGAGTTTGTGGCCGTGCATGACGCGGTGCGGGTCTGTCTGGCGGAGCAGTGGATCGACGCGATCTTCGAGGCGGCGGCGCGGTTCGGGTCGGCCGTTCCGGTGACGCCGATCACTTCGACGATCAAGCGGGTGGGAGCGGACAACCTGGTCGGCGACACGGTCTCGCGCGAGGGGCTTCACATGGCCCAGACGCCGCAAGTCTTCCGGCGAAAGATCATCGTCGAGGCCTACGCAAAATATGCGGCGGCGATCGCGGCCGGCGGCGGGGTGGCCGGGGTGAATGCGGACGGCGGGATCGAGAGCCCGGCGGGCTCGGGCGGCATTCCGACGGACGATGCGCAAGTCGTCAGGGCGTCGGGGTTTGAGGTGACGGCCGTCGAGGGGGATTCGCGGAACATCAAGATCACGACGCCGGGGGACCTGTCGCTGGCGGCCGCGGTGATCAAGACGCTGCCGGCCAAGCCGGTTTCGCGGCGCGGGGCGTTTGAAGAGGCGCAGTGGTAGGGGCGAGGCTGCATCGAAGACGAGCGGGCGCGAGGGGAATTCTTCCGTTTACTGACAGCATGTGAAATGCACGGGAGTGACTGGCGGCGGCGGGGTTAGGATTTTCCGCGAGACCAGGATTCACAGTCGCAGAGAACGAGTGGACTCCGATCCATCGCGCCATCGCGGCGGTCTCCGCATTTCGACTGGAGACGGCACTTCTATCCGGCGTCGGCCGACGCTGCTCACGGTGTGTGGCGGCCAAGCGTGGGCGACGCGCGGGGTTGTGAGTTTGACTCCTAGAGCGCGACGGCCGGGTTCGAATTCGACGATGTTCATTCTGTTGATCGCCTGATTCCCTTGACCTTCCGATCCTCGGGCGTTGGAATACGTATGAAATCAGGCGGAAACGCGCGATGACGCGGCAACCGCCGGTTCGGATTCGGATGGCCCGCGCGGCCGGGGGTCGCGCGATCGATCAAGGACGACACCCATGTCTAGTATCTGGTTTTCCCGCCGTGTTTCTGTTTACGCACTCGGACTGATGACGCTCGGATTCGTCGTCGGCTGCGAGGGCATTTCGTACACCCATGACTCGCGCGTCGGTGACATCTCACCGCCGCCGGAGGATGTCGACTATCGGCCGGCCGCCACCGAGAACGCGAATTTCCCCGACCTCGTCGAGGAGATGATGGCGAAGCGGCAGTTGTACGTGCAGCATCTGATCCAGATGGAGCGCGCCTATCTCGACACCGGCGACACGACGCGGGCGAACTGGGCCCGGCGGCAGCGCGAGCTGACTGAGCAGGTCGAGGTCTATCCGTACCTGACGGAAAACACGCCGTCGCAGATGAAGACGCAGGTGCAGGTCATTCCACGGGATTCAATTCCCGAGGCCGACTCGCTCTTCAACGAAGGCTACAAACTCTACGACAAGTTTGTCGGCGTACCGTTCGTCGGCTTCGCTTATCTCAACAAGCCCGAACCGCGACAGGCGTTGGATATCTTCAAGCGAGTGATCGCCGAGTACCCGACCTCGGACAAGGTCGACGACGCGGCCTACTTCATCGGAAACATCTACAAGGAATTCCTCCGCCACGACGATCCTGACAACGAGCTGGCACTGCGATACCTGCGATGGGCCTGGAAGCTTGATCCGCGAACGCCGCATCCCGCGCGGTTCGACGCCGCAGTGATCTACGACTTCCGGTTGCACGATCGCGACAAGGCGATCGAGCTGTATCACGACGTGCTCGCGCTCCAGGAGGCGGGGAACAACTCGAACCAGCGATTCAGCGCGACGCGCATCGAGCAGCTTTCGGACGACGACGGCAGCCACCTGCGGCCGCAGGATCCGAAGGTCGCCTCGGGCAATGAGCCGTACCCGGCGTCGCCACGAACGACGCCCGCATCGCCGTCCTCGCCGAACGCGGTGCCGGACACGACCCGCGAGCCGGGGCCGATGAGCAGCCGGTTCCCGGATGGCGAAGAGGAGCAGCCGTAAGGGCGGGCGATCGTCGGGCCGACCGGCTCGATGCTGCACTATTCTTGAAAGCGAGAGACAAGAGCCCCTCCATTGAAGGGGCTCTTTTGTTGCGCGCGATGTCCGGTCGAATCGAGTTGTCGAATTCCTGGAATGGGAGAAAGTCGACCTCGGTTGTTTTCGGGCCTGAAAGGGGTCATTCGAGGCTTCAATTCGTCATTATCCGCGTGTTCGCTACAATGTTGGGCGGTTTCCCGGCTTGACCGCGAGTCCCTTGAACGGGAAGCGCACTTGGCCGGTTAATGTCTTTCAGGCGGAGGCGAATGCGAATACTACTGGCCAACCCCCGGGGGTTTTGTGCGGGCGTGGACCGCGCGATCAAGATTGTGGATCTTGCGCTGGAGGTCTTCGGGCCGCCGGTGTACGTGCGGCGGGAGATCGTTCACAACAGCCATGTCGTCCGCGATCTGCGCGACAAGGGGGCGGTGTTCGTCGAGGAGCTGGAGACGGTGCCGCCGGGCGCGGTAGCGATCCTGAGCGCCCATGGCGTCGCCCCGGTGGTGTTCGACCAGGCGAAGTCGCGCGGGCTCAGATTGATCGACGCGACCTGTCCGCTGGTCACCAAGGTGCATCTTGAGGTGCATCGGTTCGTGAAGCTCGGTTATCACATCGCGCTCGTCGGCCACAAGGGGCATGACGAAGTCGTCGGGACGATCGGCGAGGCGCCGGAGCACATCACGCTGGTGGAGAATGAATCGCAGGCCGCCACGGTCAAGTTTCCGCCGCACGACAAGCTGATGGTCCTGACGCAGACAACGCTCGGCGTGGATGACACCAAGGTGGTGATCGAGGCGCTGCGGAGGCGGTTCAAGTACTTGGAGCTTCCGCCGACGGATGACGTGTGCTACGCGACGCAGAACCGTCAGGACGCGGTGAAGGAGATGGCCCGGCGCGGCATGCAGCTTCTCCTCGTCGTGGGGTCGAGGAATTCGAGCAACGCGGCGCGGCTGGTCGAGGTCGGCGAAGCGCGGGGCGTTCGCGGGTTTCTGATCGACGGGGCGGACGAAATCAGGGACGACTGGCTGGACGGTGTCGAATGCGTGGCAGTGACGGCCGGCGCAAGCACGCCCGAGGACGTGGTCCAGGCGGTGCTGAACCGGCTGAAGGCCCACGGCGGCGAGTCGGTCGAGTTCGTGACGACGGCCGAGGAGAGCACGGTATTCCAGATTCCGGTCGACCTGCGCAAGGCGATGGATGACAAGCGACGGGCGGCCGGGGCGGGCGCTACGGGGGTTGGCGGATGAGCGATTCAAAGGACAAGCCGGCCGGTTCAACGCCGGGCGATCTGATGTCGCTGGCGAAGTCGGCGGTCGAGGGCGGCAAGACTGCGCTGAACACCGCGACATCGGGCGCGAAGGCCGGGGCGCGGCTGGCGGTGGGGACGCTGTTCGCTGGGGCGAATGTGCTGCTCGACGTGGGCGTTCGAGTGGCGCGGGGCATTCCGATGTCCGCCAACGGGCAGGAAGTCCGACTGACCTCACCGGAAGGCGAAATCTCGGCGGTTGCGATTCACGGCGGGACGGCCGAATCCGGCGGACGGCTGGGCTGGTACCTGGCGGATGACGGCGAGTCCGAGACGGGTGCCGATGAGTTGGCATCCATGCTTGCCAGGGTCTCGCGACCGATCTATGCGTTTGATAGGGACGGCGTGACGACGTTTGCGACCGACGGGCGCTGCGTGATCGGCGCCGACGCCGCGGCGATGGGCCGGAGCTATCCGCTATTGGCCTATGTCCCGGCGGTGACGCCGGCATCGCTGGGCGAGGCGTCGTTTCGAACCGATTACGGCCTGAAGTACGCCTACCTGGCCGGCGCGATGGCGAACGGCATTGGCTCGTGCGAAGTCGTCGAGGCGATGAGCCGCGCGGGGATGCTGGCGTTCTTCGGATCGGCCGGCCTGTCGCTGGAACGGGTTGACGCGGCGATCACGCGATTGCAGAAGAGCCTCGGGTCGTCGCCGTATGGGATGAACCTCATTCACAGCCCGAACGAGCCGCTGCTTGAGGCGGGCGTGGTCGATTTGTATCTGAAGCGCGGCGTGCGGCTGGTGGATGCGTCGGCCTATCTCGATCTGACGCTGCCGCTGGTGCGATACCGTGTCAGCGGGATTCATCGCGACGACGCCGGGCGCGTGGTATGTCCGAACAAGGTCATTGGCAAGGTCTCGCGGGTGGAAGTGGCGAGAAAGATGTTCTCGCCGCCGCCCGAGGCGATGCTGAAGCAACTGGTCGAGAGCGGCGACATCACGGCGGCACAGGCGGAATTGGCGAAAACCATTCCCGTCGCGCAGGACCTGACGGTCGAGGCCGACTCCGGCGGGCACACGGACAACCGGCCGGCGCTGACGCTGATTCCGGGCATGATCGCCCTTCGGGACGAGATGCAGGCGGCGCACGATTACGCGGATCCGCTTCGCATCGGCGCTGCGGGCGGGATCGCCACACCGGCGAGCGTCGCGGCGGCGTTCGCGATGGGGGCGTCTTTCGTGATGACCGGCTCGGTGAACCAGGCGTGCGTCGAGGCGGGCACGTCGCCGATTGTGCGGGAGATGCTCGCCCATGCGGGCCAGGCCGATGTCACCATGGCGCCGGCGGCCGACATGTTCGAGATGGGCGTGAAGGTGCAGGTGCTTAAATGGGGGACGATGTTCCCGGTTCGGGCTCGGAAGCTGTACGACCTCTATCGCGAATACGGCAGTCTCGACGAGCTGCCGGCGGCGGCGCGGGCGATGCTGGAGCGCGATTACCTCCGCTGCACGATTGACGAGTCGTGGGCGGCGACGCGGGCATACTTCGAGTCGCGCGATCCCCGTCAGATCGAGCGGGCGGAGAAGGACCCGAAGCACAAGATGGCGCTCGTTTTCCGGAGCTACCTCGGCCAGTCGTCGAACTGGGCCAACTCTGGCGAGGCGTCGCGAAAGATCGATTTTCAGATCTGGTGCGGACCGGCCATGGGGGCGTTCAACGAATGGACGCGCGGCTCGTTCATGGAGAAGCCGGAGAATCGAAGCGTGGCACTGGTGGCGATGAATCTGCTTGTCGGTGCGTGTGTGCTGTCGCGGGCCAACATGCTTCGGATGCAGGGTGTCGTTGTGCCGCACACTGCGGACCAGGTGCGGCCGATGACGCAGGGTGAACTGGAAGCACTCCTGGCGGGCTAGAGCCGGGCGATCGCGCGGTTTTCTCAGGCTTCGACGTCGGCCGCGACCGGGTTACGCGACCGGCCGTACTTCGGCGACTCTGAAAATCATGTAACTGCCGATGATGGCTTGACTTGCGTCTGATTCTGCCGATTTCCAGTGGTTTCATTATACTACTACGTTTCTCACGATTCTCACCTCCTGCCACCCGCAAATTGAGGATGATTGGTGACGAGCAAGAGCGAAGGTAAACGGGATGAACTACAGACCCCCATCGCCATCATCGGTATGGGATGTATTCTTCCGACCGCACGGAACTTAACGGAATTCTGGCGCGCCCTTCGCACCGGGCGCGACGGCATCGGTGAAGTTCCCGAAACCCACTGGAAAGCCGCCGACTATTTCGATCCGGACCCGAAGCGGCCGGACATGACCTACTGCACGCGCGGCGGCTTCATGCCGGCGACGATGTTCGACCCGACCGAGTTCGGGATTCCCCCGACGATTCTTGAAGCGACCGATACAACGCAGCTGCTCGGCCTCGTCGCGGCGAAGGCAGCCTTGGAGGACGCGGGCTACGGCGAGAACCGCGATTTCAATCGCGACGGCGTCAGTGTGCTGGTCGGCGTGACAGGCACGCAGGAACTGGTGCTGCCGCTGTCGGCGCGGCTGGGTCATCCGATCTGGCGAAGGGCGCTAGAGCAGGCGGGTGTCGCACAGGATGTGGCCGAGGACGTGGTTCAGCGCATCGCGGATTCGTACGTCTCCTGGCAGGAGAATTCGTTTCCGGGTCTGCTGGGCAACGTGGTTGCGGGGCGGATCGCGAACCGGTTGAACCTCCGCGGGACGAACTGTGTCGTCGATGCGGCATGCGCGAGTTCGCTCAGCGCAATCCACATGGCGATGCTCGAACTGGCGACGGGCCGATGCAGCATGGCGCTGGCGGGCGGCGCGGATTCGCTCAACGACATCTTCATGTACATGTGCTTCAGTAAGACGCCGGCGCTGTCGCCGACGGGCGATGCGCGGCCGTTCGCGGCGGATGCCGACGGCACGGTGCTGGGCGAAGGCGTCGGCATGGTTCTCCTGAAGCGGCTGGACGACGCGGAGCGCGACGGCGATCGCATCTACGCGGTGATCCGGTCGATCGGCACGTCGAGCGACGGCCGGTCGCAGAGCATTTACGCCCCCCATGCGGCGGGACAGGCACGGGCGCTTCGTGAAGCGTATCGGCTGGCGGGGATCGGTCCCGAAACGGTCGAACTGATTGAGGCGCACGGCACCGGTACCAAGGTGGGCGATGCGACGGAGTTCGAGGCGCTCAAGACCGTGTTCGGCGAGACGCAGCGCGAGGGATCGTGGTGCGCGATCGGTTCGGTGAAGTCGCAGATCGGCCACACCAAGGCGGCGGCGGGCGTCGCGGGTCTCATCAAGGCGGCGCTGGCGATTCACCATCGCGCGCTGCCGCCGACGATCAAGGTGCGCGAGCCGAATCCGAAGATGGCGATCGACGAGAGCCCCTTTTACGTGAGCACCGAACTGCGGCCGTGGCTGACGCCGGCGGGACGGACGCGTCGGGCGGGCATCAGCGCGTTCGGCTTCGGCGGCAGTAATTTTCACGCGGTGCTGGAAGAGCACGACGCGGCGCTGCCGATGCCGGCGTGGGATGGATCAGTGCAGATCATTGCGCTGTCGGCGGCGACGCTGACGGAGTTGCAGACCGAGCTGAATGATTGGATCGCGCTGGTGGAATCCGAACGATTCAGCCCTGAACTGTTCGCCCACGAGGCGGCGCAATCGCGGGCGGCGTTTTCGGTGGACGAGGATTATCGCCTCTTGATCGTGGTCGAGGAGGGTGTGCAACTCTCGGCGCGATTGCGGGAGGCGTCGGCGAGGCTGGGCGAGACGGCTGGTGAGTCGAACTGGACGGCGGCCGGTGTTTACTTCGGCCACGGCACGCATGACGGCAAGCTGGCATTCGTCTTTCCGGGCCAGGGCAGCCAGTACGTGAAGATGGGTCGCGACCTGGCGTGCACGTTCCCGGAGATTACCTCCACGATTTCCGAGGCCGAGGAGGTCAGCGGGCAGCCGCTGGGCGAGCTCATCTATCCGCGGCCGGTGTTTGATGAAGCGAAGCGGTCGCGACAGGCCGAGGCGCTGACCCGCACGGATGTCGCGCAGCCGGCGCTGGGGGCGATCGGGCTGGGCATGGCGGGGGTGCTTGCGCGATTCGGTGTGCGGCCGTCGATGACGGCGGGGCACAGCTTCGGCGAGCTGGTGGCGCTATGTGCGGCGGGTCGATTTGATTCGGCCACGCTTCACCGGCTCGCGCGGCTGCGCGGTCGGCTCATGGCGGAGGGCGACGGTGATCGCGGGACGATGCTGGCGGTGAAGGCGCCTTATGACGAACTCAAGGGGCTGATCGAGTCGGAGCGAATCGACTGCGTCATTGCGAATCGAAACGCCCCGGCACAGTGCGTGCTGTCCGGCGAGCGGGCGGCGATCGGCGCGGCGGCCGATGCGTGCAAGGCGCGCGGCTGGGCGGCGACGCTGCTTCGTGTTTCGGGGGCGTTTCACAGTCGGTTGATGGAGAGCGCGTTGCAGCCGTTTCGACAGGCGCTGGAGGCGACGGAATTCGCCGCGACGGAGGTCGCCGTTTTTGCGAATTCAACGGCGCAGGCGTACCCGGCGACGGCATCGGACCTGCGAAAGATTCTCGGTGAGCAACTGGTGCGGCCGGTGGATTTCGTCGGCGAGATTGAGGCGATGTACGCGGCGGGGGCGCGGGTGTTCGTGGAGGTCGGCCCGCGAAGCGTCGTGATGGGCCTGGTGCGGGAGATTCTCTCGGATCGGCCGCACGCGGCGATGGCGGTGGATGCGTCAGCCGGTCGGGGGTCGGGTGTCCTGGATCTGGCATCGGTACTGGCGAGGCTGGCGGCGCTGGGGTTCGGCGTGGACCTGGTGCAGTGGGAGCGGCCGACGACGGAGCCGCGCGTGGCGAAGATGTCGATTCCGATGCTGGGCGTGAATTATCGTGCTCCGCGCAAGGAGCGGCCGGCGGCGGCATCGGTCGCGAGGAAGTCGAACTCGGCGGCGACTGTGAAGGCGTCAGCGACGGAGGTTAGGGCGCAGCCGGCTTCGGATGCGCGGGTGCAGCCGCCCTCGCCGAGTCCGGTTGCCGCGACGGGCCGAAGCGGTCCGGCGGCGTCAAATGCGACCGACCTGGGCGGTGGCGCGGCACCTGCGTCGCGAAGCGGCGCGTCAAAACCCGGGACGTATCGGGCGGACAGTCAGACTGAAACCAAAGCAACACCGCCTATTGAGCGGTCATCGAATTTGAGGATGGACACACGCGTGAAGCGAGATCAGAACGTGAACGATCGATCGATGGAACGATCCGAGCCGGCCCAGGCGGCTTCGCCGGCGCTTCAGGATGCGATGCGGCTGGTTCAGCAGGGGCTGACGGCCATGCAGCGACTTCAGCAACAGACGGCCGAGGCGCATCAGCGTTTTCTTGAGGGGCAGACCGAGGCCCACAAGACCTTCCAGATGATTCTCGAAGGTCATCAGCGCATGGTGGAGGCGGCGGTGACCGGCGGATACGCGACGTCCGGCGCGTCGTCGGACAGATTGCCTGAAACGACACGATCGCCGATCGCGCGGCTGGAGAACACGGCGCTGGCCCAGGCAGCCAGGCCGATGACGCCGACGCCCGAGCGGCAGGAGAGTCAACCCGCAGCGCCCATGTCGCGCCAGCAGTCTGCGGTGGCGATGAATTCGCTGGCAGCCACGCCGGTTCAGTCGCCGTCGGGTCGATCGACGCCGACGCAGATCGAAGCGCCGGCGGCGAATCCGCAGTCCGCGGTGCAACCGGCCGCGGCCACGAAGCCCGCTCAGAAGCCTGAGATGACCCCGCAGCCTTCGGCGAAGTCCGGCGGCGTGGAGCGAACGACGATCGAGCGTGCGCTTGTGGATGTCGTGTGCGAGAAGACCGGATATCCGGCGGAGATGGTCGATCTTTCGATGGACATCGAGGCGGATCTCGGCGTGGATTCGATCAAGCGCGTGGAGATCATCGCGGCGCTGGAGGAGAAGATTCCGACGTTCGGCGGCGTGAAGCCGGAGTACATGGGATCGATCCGGACATTGAACCAGATTGTCGATTTCATCGCGTCAGATGTCGGCGCAGTCGATGCCGAATCGGAGACACCTTCGCCCTGTGCGACAAGCGGGACGTCGACGACAAACTGTGCACCCTGCACGCCGGCCGCGGCGCCTTCGCAAGATCGTGAGGCGGGTGGCGTCGATCGAGGCGAGTTTTCGGCGTCGCTGCTCGCGGTGGTGGCGGAATTGACGGGCTATCCGCAGGACATGCTGGACCTGGGCATGGACATGGAGGCGGACCTTGGGATCGACTCGATCAAGCGCGTGGAGATCCTGGCGGGCGTGGAGTCGCGCGTGCCGGGTCTGCCGCCGGTGAAGCCGGAGTACATGGGCAGCCTCAGGACGCTTTCGCAGATTGTCGATTACTGCGTGGGTTCGAAGCCGACGGAGAGTGACTCCGCCGCATCGGCCGGCAATTCGCCCGCGACTTCGAGCGTGGCCTCTGCCGAGACTCGACAAGACGCCGCGCCATCGAACCAGGCGGGAAAATCGGCCGTAGACGGCGGTGACTCGGCGTCGCGCCGACGGCGCGAGTTAAATCGGCGCGTGCTGACGGCCGTCAATTTGCCCGTGGCCGGGAGCGAGGCGCTTCGCGTCGGCAAGGATCGCGAGATTCTGGTGACCGACGACGGCGGCGACCTCTCGCGGCAGATCGTCGCGCGGCTGGATTCGGCCGGGTATCGCGCCCGGCTGATCTCGATCGACGCGGACGACATTCCCGGCAAGACCAACGTCGGAGCGCTCATCATCGTCGCCCCGGCGAAGGGCGCCGGCGACGGCCTGTGGCGGCGCGAGACGGAGCAATTCCTGAAGGCTGCGTTTGCGAT
>CALLKH010000244.1 GCA_938008425.1 uncultured Planctomycetaceae bacterium
CCCCGGCAGATCGCAAAGACGCGGATACGCCGGGATTCCGGGGCCAGCGCAGCGATTCAGTCGATCTCCTCGTATTCCTCATCGAGGCCGATCGTGTTGGAAACGGGCGAGGGCGATCGCAGCGCCTCGAAGCTGAACCAGATGCCGAGCAGCGTCAGCACAAAACCGGCGGCGGTGCGCACGGCCCAGGCCCACCCCCGGTGCGGCACGGTCACGACATCCGACGCATCGTCGATTTCGAGTCTTAACTCACCCGAATTGAAGCACCACTGTGCGTAGCCGAACAGTCCGCCCGGTGCATGCTGCTCTGCCAGCTTCTGTCGAAACGTGCTTGTGGCTCGTTCGAAGAATTCCGCCCGGGGTCGTCCCTCTCGCGCCGCTTTGATGCGAAGCTTGTCGAAGCCGCCGTATCGGCCGGCACGGTTGGCGACGTGGTGGAACTCCCAGTAGAGCGACGACGTCGAATTGATGAACGCGAGCGCCGCCGCGGCGACGAGAATGCCGCCGGTGGCGGCGGGTCTCAGCGGCCGGGCGAATCGAAACGAGATTCCGCCGGCGATGAGACCCGCGACGATGAATCCGAAGAGCCCGCTGTAGAGCGGCAGCCAGATGATCAGGCCGAGAAGCCAACTGAGCACCAGCAGCGTGGCGGCCGCGACGCCGGTGGCACGCAGCCAGACCGCGATTCGATTGACGTTTGGCGGTTTGACGGCGTCGGATTCGGGATTGTTCGGGGTCATGTTCAAGCGGCACGATAGGTCGGGGCGGGTGCGGAAGCAAGGCGGGACGACCACCGCCTGCGGCGAAGTGACTGACGGAGCGATATTTGCGCCGGTTTGCGGAGTGGGCAGCGCGTGTTTAGAGTAAGCGGTCTGTCGAGGGTTCGAGCGATTCCGGCGATTGACGCCGGACGGCGCGGGCCCGCGACCCTGAATGCAGTTTGATGGATCGCGTACAAGGCGGAGGTCAATGAAAGCCATGAAGTTTCGAATCGGATCGCTGATGCTCGCACTGCTTCTTCTCGCCCTGCCGAGCGGCTGCTCGGACAAGGACGGCGGCAAGCCCAAGATTCGCAAGAAGAGCGGCGTGGCGTCGAAGATCGACGTCGAAAACCGCGTGGTGTCGATGACGATTCTGGACAAGACGGGTACGCCCCGCGAACTGCAGGGCACATTCAAGGACGATACGGTGGTGATGATCAACGGTCGCACCGCCTCGATCAAGGACATTCGAACCGGTGACAAGGTCGAAGTCGAAGGCTATCGCGAGGGCGAGGGGGAGAATCAGAAATTGATCGCGATCCGGGTCACCGTGGACCGCCCCGATGAGAAGGACTGGAAGTCTACCGGCAAGGGCGACGATTCGAAGCCCGCGCCAACGACGCAGCCGGCGAACGGCTAAGGGATTTCACGACGAACTTGATTCAGAGACCCACGGTCGCAATCAGTCTTCTGTTGCGGAAAAAACGAAAACAAATGCCTCTCATTGACTCGCCGTCGTGAGGGGAAACAAGCTCGGCCCGTCAGGCGACGGTCGATGCGAGAATCTGGAGAACGAGTGATGCGTGCAGGTAACGGGAATTGGCGGTTGTTGGGTGTCGCGCTTCTGACTGGCGCGGGGATTTCGCTGGCGGGTTGCGGCGACAAAACGAATGGCGGAACGGCCGAGAAGACGGATCCCAAGCCGGCGGTTCAGAATGAACCGGCAAAGACTCAGCCCGAAAAGCCCGCCGAGACGCCGGTTGCGCCTGTGGCGACGCAGAACAAGGAGCCGGCGCCGACGGAACCGGCCAAGCCGGTGGTAGTCCAGAATCGTCAGGTCGAGCCCGCGGTCGATACCAAGCCGAAGCGAACGCAGCCCGCCAATCCGGAGGAAGCGCGACAGCAGATGACGGACGCCGTCTTCGCGCAGATCCGGCTCCAGATGGAGCAGGCCATCGTCGAGCGGAAAGAGCTCCTGGACGGCGGCGCGGCGCCGTCGGATGAGCGGGTTCGGACGCTCGAAGGCCGGATCATGAAGGCCCGATCGCTGCTTCAGGACAACGGTGAAGAGGTCGAGGACGTCGATCCGCCGATCGTGCTCCCGGGCTGATCCGAAGCGATCGATTTGAAGAAACAATAAAGCCGCGGCGGATTGCCGCGGCTTTTTCATGCGCGATGGGCGCTCTTCGAATCAGGAGTTCGCAGCTGGCTCCGCGCGGAGCGTGGTGACTACTTGCGAGGCAGGATGAAGCCGGTGATGGCCATGAGCTGAAGCACAATGGCGAGCAGAAACCGGGGCGACGCGGTCGCGGTATCGCCGTCGATCATGGCGTGAAGGCCGAATCCGAGGGCGCAGACGGCAAACGCCTGGGCGATGGCGCCTGAGAGCTGGGCGAATGAAAAATCTCGGTAGCGCTGATCGCGCTTGAGCGATCGAAGTTCCTCAAGAACATCGCCGATTGTCGGATCATGGTGCGCTGGAGGCGTCGGCGTGACATCGGTGGCGGGCGCCGCGGCGGCGTCGCCCTCCTTTCGCGGCGGTTGAACCACGGAACTCGGCAACGGATCACCCGTAATCTTCCCACCACCCTGCTCAGCCGGTTCCGGCTGCGGCGGCGCCTTCGGCGCGGCGGTTCCCTTCGGCTCGTGAGACGAGACTGTCTTCCTGGGCGACGATTCGTTCTGTGCCGATGGCGTTGGAGCGGGCGCGGGAGGCGTCGACTCGGGCGTCGTCGCTCGCGGGGGCGAAACCGGGGCGGGCGACGAAGGTTCGGTCGGCCGACCGGGCTTCGGGCTCTCGTCTTTCTTCTGACCCGATGTGGTCTCGGCGGACGGCGCCGACGGCGTTCGCGGTTCAAGCACGCGGGCCTGCGATTCAGCAACCGGCACCGAACCGGCCACAAGGGTCGCTGTTCCGCCGGAACTGGATTCTTCCCGCCGCTGATGGACAGCGGTGCCCGGCTTGGTCGCCGGGTGACCCGGTGAGCCGACCGAAACGACCACTTCGAGATTCGACGTCGCCTTGGGAATCGAGGGCTTCGGCAGCGCCGACTGGGCACGACGCTTGGTTTCCTTTAGGACGACTTCGGCCGCCTTGGCGAAACTCGCGGCGGTAAAATCCGGAGGAGGATCCGACGCCAGGTTTCCGTTGCCCATGAGAATCGTGCGACAGCCGACGGCCTTGCCGGCCTGGATGTCGCGCTCCGAATCGCCGATCATCCACGACGCCGAGAGATCGAGATTCATATCGATCGCGGCGCGTTGCAGCATGCCGGGCCTCGGCTTACGCAGATCGCTGTCCTTGCGATATTCCTCGACGATGGCATCGGGACCAGTGAGATAGGGGCAGAAATAAATCGCGTCCACGCCCGAGCCGGCCGCCTGGAGCAGTTCCTGCATGCGCTGATGAACGGCGGCCAGTTCCTCTTCCGTGAGATAACCGCGGGCGACGCCGGACTGGTTCGTCACCACGACCACCGGAAAGCCCGCGTTCCGAAGCTGGGCAACGGCCTCGCCGACGCCGGCCAGCAGGCGCACATGGTCCGCATGCCGGAGGTAGCCGGGGTCGTGAATCAGCGTGTTGTCGCGGTCTACAAAGACCGCCGGTCGTTTTGAGTCTGGCACGGTTGTTCTACGGGCGAAGAACGGGCCTCACCATCGAGGCCG
>CALLKH010000245.1 GCA_938008425.1 uncultured Planctomycetaceae bacterium
CGCCGCCTTCGCCGTTGACGATGTCGATCGTCAGCGTCGTCGTCGAGTAGCCGAATCGATCAAACGTCACCGACCCGGCCGAGGGCGTGAAACTGTTGATTCGCAGGCCCAACTTCGTCAGATCGCGTGTCGTATCGGCCGACCCTGTCTTGGTGTCCGGTACGTTGGACAGGGTGTATCGACGGGCGGCGGCATCGAACGTCACCGTAATGGGCGTACCCGTGGCGACGGCCTGTCGGCGCGCCAGATCAAGATCGGCCGCAATGCGCATGCCCGCGGCACGCGCGTGTTCGTAGCCGATCGAGTTGCTGATGGCGGGAATCGCCGTGACCGCAAGAATCGCAATGATCACCACCACGATCATGAGCTCGACGAGCGTGTAGCCGCGACGAAGTGTCAATGAAATTTCAAGTTTGCCGAGCAAGCGTTCTCCACTTGATTCGCCGTCCGGTCGGACGGGCCGAAATCTGTTCGTGAAGCCGTTTCATTCTTGGCTCTCTGAACGCACTGCGTATTCGTTCGACGATTGATCGAATTGGGTGCGTTCAAAAGCCATTCATCCTCGTCAAGACACGCGGGCCCCGATTCATCCCCTCACGACACCGCTTGGTAAATCGACTGATCAGAATAGGGAGATAAAGACCCCTGAGGTCTTGGTATGGGGAGTGTCCCGATTCAATGGTTCGACGAAAGATCATCCCATCGGGAGATAGCCTGAGGAGTGCGAAAATCCCCAGCGTGCATGCGACGTATTTCATAGGCAATTAGACGTTTGTCGCGGTTCACCTGCTGATTCCAAGCCATCACAGCCCGGCTGCCGACGCGGACCTTCAGATGAAGGAATTCATCGAGGATTTTTGCGCAGGCCGGGGTGACTTTCCGGACACCCGAATATCCCGACCGTCGTCAGATAAGTCGGCGTGCCCAGGGTCCGAGAACGGTAGAAGTCTTAGACTCGATTTCCTGGAAAGAAGGTCGAATCCTCGCCAGGCGAATCGACAATCCTCGGCTGCTTGGCGGCACTCCCCCGAGTAGCCGAAGTCACGATCCCGAGACCACGAGAGCCGGCTGCGGGATTTGCCCATCCCCGGCCGGACCACGGCCGGCCCTGAGGAACGCGGTCCTTACGACCCCCGGCGGCGAGTCATTGACCCTCTCTCCCGAACGCTTATCGCCACAGATTCACGACGATGGCACCGGGACAACTTCCTTGAAGAATTTCAAGAAGCGGTGCGTCCTTTTGGAACGACGAGCGTCTCCATTGGCAAAGGGCCGCGTCGGCCCCTGACCAAGTAACCCTATTGGAGTAAGCGCTTATGATCGCAACGATGATTCCCGTTCTGGCCGTACTCGGTGGTGGAGAATGCTGCCCAACGCAGTCACCCAGGCATCGGGTCGTTTCTTGTTGCAGCACGGGGAATACTCAATCCACAGCTACCAAAATCGACCGGCCCGGGAGTATGATCGTGATGGAAGTGGAACTTCTCGCCCTCGACCTGAGCACGTGCGATCGATGTACCAACACCGAGGCGGCCATCGAGCCGGTCATCGATGAACTGCGGCCCCTGCTCGCCGAAACCGGTGTTGAACTCAGATTTCGGAAGACCGTGGTCAAAACCGCCGACGAGGCCCTGGCGCTGCGATTCGAAACGTCTCCCACCGTGCGCATCAATGGGCGAGACATACCGATTGAGTTTCGCGAGAGTCGATGCGATGATTGCACGACCCTTTGCGGCGGCGATGCAAACACGGATTGTCGCGTCTGGGTGTGGCGCGGCCGGGAGTACACCGCGGCGCCGAAGGGCCTGATGGTGGATGCGATTCTGCGGGCCTATTCGGCGATTCAGAATGCGAATCCGCCGGCGGGCGCCCCGTATTCGCTGCCGGACAACCTGCGCCGCTTCTTTGAGGCGAAGCGGCAGCCGAACAATGCCGTCGCATCCGATCGGCCAGATCCCTCCAGCGCGGCCTGTTGTGATACCAACCGTGTTGCGCGGCCGGCGAAAAAGCGAGTTGCTGCGGCACAAAGTCGTTGAAGGAGAAAGGAACCTGTGGCTGCAAGTCAGGAGAATCAGCGAGCGAGCATTGACGTCAGCGATGCGTGGAACCGATTCAGGGATCGGCTTCGCGCGTTCGCGCTTCGGCGTGTCGGTTCATCTGCGGACGCGGACGACGTCGTCCAGGATGTGCTTGTGCGGCTGATGGAGCACCGGGATCGAATCGAGTCCGGCCGGGTCGCCGCCTGGCTCTTTACGACGGCTCGAAATGCAATCATCGACCGGCGGCGTCGGTCAGGTCGCGAAGGGCTCGTCGCCGCTGACGCCGACGCCCTTCGCGCCGATGAAGGGGAGAAAGCTGAACCGGTCGCGGAAATGGCCGCGTGTGTTCAGCCGCTGCTTGCGATGCTTTCGGTCGAAGACCGAGACGTGCTGGAGATGGTGGAACTGGCGGGTGAATCGCAGGCGGAACTTGCGGCGTGCCTGAACGTTGCGCCTTCGACGGTGAAGTCCCGAGTGCAGCGGGCGCGGCAGCGGCTTCGCGATCACTTCGAGCGCTGTTGCACCATCGAACTCGACTTCAGGGGGGTGCCCCATGACTTCGCCTCGCGCGGAAACCCGGACTATCCGCGCTGCGACGGCTGCGAACCCCCGCAGACCGTGCAGGTCACCATCAATGAAAAGGATCGAAAACAGTGATAGCTGGGTAAGCCGTTCAGACCGGTTTTCCAAACGCCCCTTAATCGACCGGCCGGTTCGTTCATCAACGTGCAGTCCCTGTCTTTCATTCCGCAAGTCTGTCTGGGTTCGCGACTCATGGGAGTAAACCTGACGACCAACCGAAAGTCGGGCCTGTTTCAAACGGAGGATTGGATATGAAGCCGGTGATGGAAAGTGACAAGCGAAAGTTCACTTCAGTTGAGCACTCCCTCGGCCGGCTCAATCGTGAGGCCAGGGAGCCCAAGCACCTCTCGCGGGCGTCATTCGGCGGAAGAATGCCCGCTTTGCAAGAAAGGTCGATACGACATACCGACCGCAAGAACCCAACTGGCGCCATCATGAATGCGTTCGTCTTGTCCAATCCGGCCGGGGCGATCGTTCGACCCAGGTCGTGCTCAATCGACTGCTTAAGTCGTGCGAGCGGACTCCCGTTCAAATCAGCGTCGGCTGCAATCGGTCACCCTCGACCCGGCGCGTGACCCTTACAGACGAAAAATGTGCAGGAGGCTGAAGTAGATTCCGACGCCGACAAATACGACGCCGGTAACACGACGTGCCCATCGCTCGAAAGAGGTAATCCGATTGAATGCCTTGGCCATGGCGTTGGTGCTGACAACAATCAGGATGGCAAACAACACGACCGGCAACCCGGTGCTGATGCCGAAGGCGAGCGGAAGAACGAGGCTCGACTCGTACTTGACCGCCAGGGGCAGAAGTCCGGCGAAGTAAAGCGCGGCCGACGCCGGGCAGAACGAAAGAGCGAATACGATTCCGAGCGCAAGTCCGGCCCAGACACCCCAATCCGCGACGCGCCTTCCCGCACGCTCGCCGAGCGATGAGCCGCGAACGCCAATGCTGATCAACCCGAGCAACACCATTCCGACCAGAATGAGCAGTGGACCGAGCAGCTTGTTCATGTACTTTTGAAGCGCTGCCGAAACGGACGGCGCAGAGAGCAGGCTGGAAACGAGAATGGCTGCGATGGCGACATACACAATGCTGCGACCAAGGGTGTAGAGCAGGCCGGTAAGCAGCGCCGCGCGGGGATTCGTGACGCGGCGGCCGATGAACGAGATGGCCGCGACGTTGGTCGCCAGGGGACACGGGCTGATAGCGGTGAGAATTCCCATCCACGCGGCGGAACCGACCGCAAGCCACCATTCGGCAGTCATGTTCAGGACTCCAAATACTCGCGAACCTTTTCGGCGACATAGTCCGCGAACGCGGTTTCATCGTCATGCACAAATTCCCAGACTCGCTCCATGTTGGTCCAGGCACGCTGCCGGCCGTCGTGAGAATCGACAATGACGAGTGAACTCGTGACGAGCGCGTAATCCTTGACGAAATGCTCGTTCGGGGCCTCCTCCATGTTCAGCACGTGCCACTCGAGCTCGCCGCGTTGAAGTTCGCCGGCGAACCGGGCTTTCAGCGTGTCGGCTGCGATCCGCTCGATCTTCAGGCATGTGGGACAGCGCTGTGTGCTGTGAAGGTAATATGCGATGACCTTGTGGGCCGCCGCTTTTTCGCCGGCAACACTTGCATTGACTACGGGCTCATCACCCCCGGGTAATGGGGCATCCTTCGTGGTTCGCGATTCAGTGACGACCAGATACCCGATGCTGATCGCGACGAACGCCAGCAGTGCTGCGGAAACGATCTTTTTGGGGCTCATGTTGCACTCCGCCTGGCTGTATCACGCCAGCATCTTTTCGATTTCTTCAACCGTCGGTACCTTGCCGGCGGACTTGACCTCGCCATCGACAACGAGTGCCGGCGTCATCATCACGCCGCGCTCGGTGATCTGTATGATGTCGGTGACCTTGGCAAAGTCAGCATCAATGCCGAGCTTTTCCGCGGCCGCTTTCGCGTTCTCTGTCAGCATGTTGCACTTGGGACAGCCCGTCCCGAGGATTTCGATCTTCATGGCACTTACTCCTGGATTGCTAAATGGCGTCAGTCTCAAGAAACTTCTGAACACGCGTTCGAAGCTGGTCCCAAACCTGTCTGAACACCGCGATTCCGCCGTTTTCGTCGTCGGTGGCGTCGGCCGGATCGCGGAACAGCCAACGCGCCAACCGCTTTGCGCCCGGGAAGTCAGGGCAGGCGTCCTTCGCGCTGTCACACACGGTGACAACGGGGTCGAATTGCTGGCCGCCGAACTCAGAGACGGGATCGCTGCGATGCCGTGAGATGTCGATTCGCAGCTCGGCCTTCCGGCATCGACATGAGACGTCCGTGCGATCTATCGGAACACGTTTCTTCATTCGGTCGCTCCGCGGGTGGAACATTCGCTTGTGGTCCTGTCTATGTCTTTCAAAGTCATTCCTGTCCCAGCGCCATCATCGCTCCGCCCGGATGCGTGCTGCCATAAATAATGCCGGTCACCGTCGCGACAACCACGATGATCAAACAGAACGCGGCGGTCTTCTTGCCACCCATGACCTTGACCAGTACCAGCATGTTGGGCAGTGACAGCGCGGGACCGGCGAGCAGCAATGCCAGTGCCGGGCCCGGGGCCATGCCGTGTTCAAGCAGCGCCTGTGTAATCGGAACTTCCGTCAGTGTGGCGAAGTAGAATAATGCCCCGACCACGGAGCCGATCAAGTTCGCGCGCAGGCTGTTGTCTCCGACGAGTTGTGCGATCTGCTTGTCTGGCAGGAGCGCCGATATGAAACCGACGACGAACACCCCGCCGAACAGGAGCGGGATGAGAAGCTTGGCGAAGTCCCAGGTGTTGTGCATCCAGAGCTTGAACTCCTCGTGCTCAACCCAGCGCCAGACCATGAACGCCACCAGCAACCCGCAGGCGGCCGCCAGCCACCAGCGGACGTGATGCACGTCCATCACCCAGGACCTGGTCTCGACAATCGTCGCGATTTCCGTCTTGAGTATGGTCAGCCGCTCACCCGCGCGAATGCCGTCCGTTGATTCCTGAACCTGCACCATGACCTCTTCGGCCATTTCCTGGAGCAACACTCCGCGAACTTCGCTGCCGTCGGTGCGCTTGACGATAGCGTCACCGGGATTGAACCAGTCGCTGAACACGAGAAAAGCAATCATGCCGGCCAGCAGCAGCCCGTTCTGCCAGGCCCGTCGTTTCGGCTCCGGCGGATCGGGCAACTCTGCCGCCGCAGCCAGTTTGGCCTTTTCTTCGCGCCGAAAGAGGCCGGCCATGCCGAGTCCGACAAGGAATGCGAAGACGACCGCGCCGATGGCTCGCCACAGACCGATGTCGAAGCCGAGCACGCGGGCGGTCAGGAAGACGGCGAGGATGTTGATCGCCGGGCCGGAATAGAGAAACGCGGACGCCGGCCCCAGCCCCGCGCCGAGCTTGTAAATGCCGGCAAACATCGGCAACACGGAGCACGAGCAGACCGCGAGCACGACACCGGCAACGGAGGCGACCGAATACGCGGCGAGCTTGTTGGACTTCGGCCCGAGGTATCGCATCACTGCGTCCTGGGACAGGAACGTGATGATCCCGCCCGCGATGAACAGGGCCGGCACCACGCAGGCGAGCGTGTGGTTGCGCGCGTACCATTGCAGCAACTTGAAGGCTTCAACGATGGCCGATTCCACTTTCGGATTTGCGAGGGGCAGGTAGTAGGCGACGAGAAAGATCGAAACGAAAGCGGCCAGAATCTTGAGTTGCTTGCGGTCCATCGGGAACTATCCTTCAGCCCATTTGTGCTTTCATGGCAATTAAGCCATGAATAAGCAAAATAAAAAGTCACCCTTCGTCACATTCATTTCAGCATCGCCTGGTGTGCCTTGAGGTTTTCAGCCAGCACCGTTTCGATGCACTCCCAGAAGCCCTGGAGGCAGCAGACCTTGACGCGGTAATAGGCCATGACCCCTTCCTTTCGATCCTCAACCATCCCGGCCTGCTTCAGAACGGCCAGGTGCTTCGACACGGTGGACTGATCGGCCCCGACAAGGTCGGTCAGGTCGCACACGCACATCTCCTGCCCGTCGAGTGCTTCCAGGATGATCAGCCTCGTCGGGTGCGCCAGAGCCTTGGCGATTGCCGCCCGGGCTTCATAACGTTGCTTGGAGTGTCGTGGCTTTCGTTTCATGGCTCTATGGCAATTATAGCATATATTGACCGGCGGTCAACCCCGACAACGCATGAGGAGAGACACGGGTATGCAAGAGTCAGCATCGCCGATCTTGAAGAAGGCCGGCTTTTCGGGTTGGCAGTTGTTTGCAACCCGCGTCGTCGCCGCGAGAGGCTTGTTTCGAGGATCCATTCGAGTACCATAGAGGCGTTAGGTAGGGCAATGCGGCGTATCGTCCAGCAGTTCAGAGCAGTGGCCCGTCGAATCGCTCAGCAGTTCTGATCGGTGGCCCTTGGAGCCGTAACGCCATACATCACAAGCACTTACGCGGGCGTAATTCAGTGGTAGAATGCCAGCTTCCCAAAACGACCCCGTACTACATCACACCTCACAAAACGCTATTACGGGCTCAAAAACGCGGTTTTTGAAAGTCGCTCGGGGCGATGAATCGACCCAAGTAGTACT
>CALLKH010000246.1 GCA_938008425.1 uncultured Planctomycetaceae bacterium
CTGAATCTTCAGGACACGCAGAAATTGCAGGAGAAGCTGGAAGCGGAATTCGACGGCGACATTGCCAGCTATATCCTGTCGGTTCGCGCCTCGGGAAAGACGTTTAACAGTGTTATGAATCTGCTTCCCGCGCCGCCGCTCGAGGAGCAGGCGCCGCCGGAACTTCCTGACGACGAAACCCCCCCGACAACACAGCCGGATGACGAGGATCCGACTTCCCAGCCATCCGGCGAAAACCTTGAAGAGATGGCGGAGGGTTTCGCCGATCAGGATGGGTCGGTTCCCGGGTCCGAAAATGACGGCTCCGGCGGCAGCCCGCGGCAGCCGACGAGCAATCCTGCGCCGCCGAGTCTGCCGGTGTACCAGGATCTGACCAGTGAGACGCCGCCGGGAACGTATGAGGATCTGCCTCTGATTCTGGATCGACTGACGGTGTCGCCGAGTCCGGTCATGACCGGCCGGATCAATGTCAGCACCGCGCCGCGCGAGGTGCTCCTGATGCTCGACGAACTCACGCCCGAGGACGTCGAAGCGATCATCGCGGCGCGGCAGCAGTTGGACAGCGTGACGAAGTCGTCGCCGGCATGGCTGGTCACGCAGGGCGTGATCAGCGAATACACGTTTCGGCGCATCCTCGACAAGATCACGACGAAGTCGTCGGTGTATCGAATCGAGTCTGTCGGCTTTGGCGACAACGTCGGCGTAATTGAGCGGTTCATGGTGATCGTGCAGATGCGCGGTCCCGTGGCCCAGGTGATTTACTACCGCGATCTCGATTCGCTCGGCATGGCGTACACGCCGCACGGCGACGAAACGCGGACGGCGCGGGAAGGCTCCAAGTAGCGGACAGGATTCATGGCACTCGGAAGCAAACGATTACTGGCGGTCGACTGGGACAGGAAGGACCTTCGCATGGCGATGGTCCGGCCGCGGGCGGATCGCGTCGAACTGCTCAAGGCAGTGTCGGTGCCGTTTCCGCCGGACCTGGCGATGGACAACGCGGAGATGGTCGGCGCGTTCATTCGCGAGGCGATGCGGCAGTCCGGGCTCGGTGCGAAGCACGCCGTCATGGCGGTGCCGCGCGACCAGGTCTTCGTCAACACGCTGACGCTTCCGCCGACGCCGGCCGACGATCTGCCGGCGCTGATTCAGTTCCAGGTGGTCAAGGAGCTGCCGTTCTCGGCCGAACAGGCGACGATCGATTTCGCCATCGCGGCGGGACACGATCCGAAGTCGCCGAGTGTCGCGCTGGTGGCCGCCGCCCGGGACGATGTCGTCGCGTTCTACAAGCAGGTCGCGCAGGAGGCGGGGCTGACGCTCGAGCGCATCGGCCTTCGGCCGTACGCGAATTTTCGCGCGGTGCTGGCGAGCATGCCGGAGCTGTCCGCTCGAACGGTGCTGATGGTCGAGGCGGGTCCGGTTCACACCGAGATCAGCGTGATCCAGGGCGGTTCGCTGGTGTTCAGTCGCGCGGCGTTGCTGCCGCTGCCGGGTCTCGATCGCCCCGAGGGTGAGTCGGTGCTCGACAGCCGGATCGCTTCGATGCCGGTGATCGACGCGGAGCAGGACGAGATTTCGCGCGAGGCCGTCGGCAAGCTGATGGTCGAGATCATCCGCACGTTCGAGGGCTATCGGGCGACGTCGTCGCATACGAACATCGATCAGATCATGGTGTGCGGTTCGACGGGCCTGGAGCCCGAGCTTTCGCAGTCGCTGGCGGCGCGGTTCGCGGCGCGGGCGCAGCTCTTCATGCCGGATCGGCCGCTCGATCTGTCGCAGCAGCGGGCGAAGGAGCTTCGCGGATTCAGCGCGGCGCTGGGCCTGGCGATCGGCCACGGCGGTCCGCCGCTGGAGTCGTTCAATTTTCTCGCGCCGAAGAAGCCGATCAGCAAGCGCACCCGCCAGCTTCGCAAGGCGCCGGCCGCCGTCATGGCGGCAGTGCTGCTGATCGGCGCGGGAGTCGTCTTCTATCAGCAGAAAGTCACGCCGGAGCTGGCCAAGACGGAAGAGGTCAGAAAGCTGCTGGAGAACAAGCAGAAGATCGACAAGCCCTACAAGGAATTCATCGCCGAGGCGGAGATGCTGGAGTCGTGGAAGAAGTCGGAACAGCGCTGGCCCGAGTTGCTCGTGGCGCTGACGGAGGTCTTTCCGCCGGAGGAGAAGGCGTGTGTGGATCGAATCGATCTCACGATGCGCGGCGGCGGTCGATCGGCGGCGCGAACGAGCTGGCTGAGCATGAAGCTCCGCGTGGCCGAGTCGGGCGAGATCAATCGACTATCGGAGTTGTTGCGTCAGCTCGGCTTTGTGGACACCAGCCCTGAGTCGGAGGCGCCGCGTACGCAGCGAACTGACAGCATCTACCGATTCGACACGGGGCTGAAAGCGGAAATCCCGTCTCGTCCCGAACGCCTGTGGGAGGTCGAGGCGCCCGAGGCCGATCCGGATGCCGAGCCGGCGACAGGCGCGCCGGAGCCGGCCGCGGTCAGCGCGGCGTCCAAGGCGTCGCCGGAGCGCGAAGGGGCTGAATCGTCGTCGAAGGGGGGTGCGTGATGAATGATCGCGAACGAAGGCTGGCGATCATTGTCGGCGTGTTCGGCGCGGCGTTTGTGCTGTGGCTCGGCTTCAATACGCTCTTCATGAAGCCGATCGAAGAGGCGCGAACCAAGCGAGAGAACTACTCCAAGACCTACAACGATCTGAAGAAACTCGAGGAACGCACGAAGAAGCTCGTCAAGGAGTGGAAGGCCGACGCCGAGCGAACATTCTCCTTCGACGACACGCTGGCGAAGGACAAGCTCGGCTTCGAACTCAAGCGCATCGCCAATGAGAACGGCTTCGACGCGCCGAATGTCAGGCCGGCGGCGGGCATTCGCATCGGCTACAAGTCGCAGATCAAGTCGGTCGCGAACCAGGTATCGATCGTCGGCGACTATGCCAAGACGCTGGCGTTTCTTCGCGGCATCTATCAATCGCCGTTCCTCTGCCAGGTGACGGGGGTATCAATATCTCCGCTGGGCGCCCGCTACGGCCGGAACATGGTGAGGCTGGATGTCGTAGTGGAGACACCCGTACTGCCCAAGTCTTTCAAGGGCGTGGATATGGGCGATCCGCCGCCGTCGACGATGGCTCAGAATCCCGACAAGGAGCTGCCGCCCTTCCGTGATGACCTCGCGCCGGAATCGTATTACGCGCTGCTCGAGGACCGGAACATCCTGCGTGAGTTTCTCGCCCCGCCTGATACGACCGTCATGATTGACAACCAGGACCGAAAAATGGTCGGGATCAAGGCCGAATTTCTGTGGGATGGCAAGATTGAAACGCAATCCACACAGGGGGTCGAGGGTAAGAAGCAGGTGCAGATCAGCGGCAGGGGGGACATCGCCAAACTGACGGTCGCCTACGCTGACGGGCACACGGTCGGGCCGATCGAACATCCGTTCGGGACGCAGTCGACGTGGGCCTACAGCGTGCCGCCGCGCACGCCGGATGATCCGCCGCAGTACATTGAACTTGCGGTGAATAATACGAACGCTGAAGAGATCCTGGTGAATATCGTGGTGACCACGGAAGACGACAAACAGCTCACGCCGCCGACGATGCTGATCGAGGCGAACCGCCTCGTTGACATCGGCCAGTGGCGGGCGAAGCAGATCCAGGTCTCGGCGCGCTACCGATCCAACAAGCCCGCACCGGGCGGCACATACATGCCGGTCGGTTCGAAGCAGACTTTGATCATTCCGCCGGAGCCGGCCGAGCCGGTGTACGCCGATGTGGGCGAGCCGCCGGCGGTCGATCCCGAACCCGACGGCCGCTACACCGTGTCGGGTCTTTGGACCTATCGCGACGTGCAGGAAATGATCGTCACGAGCGCGGAGGGCCGCAAAGTCATCACGGCCGGCGAGCCTGAGGCCGTCGATGGCGGCAAACTTCTCGCGGTGCATCCGCTGGGCGGCGTGGTCCGCATGGCGACAGGGAATTACTACCTCTACCCGCTGGGTAAGCCCTTTACGGAGCGATACAAGCTCGAGGGCGTGACGGAAGAAGACCAGCTGGCGGAGGCGATCGACGCCTGGGCGCGGCAGTAGCGCGCGGGCGGCGTTCTAGCGAATCAGTTGATTTCGTGCGGCGGTCCAGTCGGGGCCGCCCGCAGCTTTGAAGAAGAAAAAGCACACCGAAGGGGTGTGAGCGGCGACGAGGACGCGGGCGGGGGCCGCCGCGGCGAATTCGTTGCAAACGGGAGAAGTCCTATGTTCTCGTCCATCAAGAAGCGAAGTCGTGAAGCCATGACGTCGGCGGGGGCGCTTCTGATTCTGGGGCTCGTGCTGAGTCTCACGGGTCGGTCGGCTTACGGTGCGGGGTTGTTCCTTCTGGAAGATCCGCCCACGACGCAGAAAAGCGACGACAAGAAACCCGAAGAGAAGAAACCCGAGCCGAAGACGGAAGAGAAGAAGACGGACGAGAAGAAGTCCGACAACGCTTCGGGCGCCAAGGACGGAAAGGATGCGTCCTCACAGCCGGCCGCTGAGAAGCCGGCGTCGCTGAGCGACGAGGAAATCGAGCGGCTCAAGGCCGAGGCGATCGCCTCGATGCGCCGATCCACGACGCAGTCGGCGACAGATGCCGAGGTCAAACAGCCGGTGGTCGAGAAGCGGCCGGCGGTAAGTCCGCCGCCGGCGTCGGGCGTCATGGCCGCCTCGGGTGCGGAAGATCAGTCGGGCAGTCCGGCCGATCCAAATGCCGGCTCGACGACATCAGCGCCGCCCGGCGTCCAGGGTCGTCCGACGCTTCCCATTCGTACGGGCGCGGGATCGCCGATCACGCCGCAGACACGCTCGGGTCAGCCGGCGGTGATTCCGACGGCCCACTCGAATCCAAACGCGCAGCCGACGGCAGGCATGAATCCGAATCAGCCGAATCCGTCGGACACTCGCTCGAAGCAGAACTCGCGGCGCGCGGATCGACGCCAGCCGCCGGGTGCTCGCCCGGTTGCGACGCCGGTGCAGGCCCAGAATGTTCCGGGCATGCCGGGCGGCACGCCGGCGAACATGGGCAACGACATGGGCGAGGCGGTCCCCGGCGACCAGACGGCGCCGGTGGTCACGAACACGAAGACGACGATGCTGGTCTTCCAGATCGAGGATCCGAATCCAGAGGCGCGAACGTACCGGTTTCAGTACAAGAACATGCCGTGGCAGGATGTGCTGTCGGACTTTTCGCGCGTGAGCGGGCTGCCGCTGGTGAACCGGCCGGATCCGCCGATTCCGGGCGTGCTCGACTACTTCAGCAACGATGAGTACACGTTCGAGGAGGCGCTGCACAAGCTCAACGAGCTGCTTCAGGTCAATCCGCTTAACAACTATGTCATTCAGCGGAAGCCGAAGTATCTGACGGTCGAGCGCATCCC
>CALLKH010000247.1 GCA_938008425.1 uncultured Planctomycetaceae bacterium
GAGAATTTCAGACAATTGCAGGTGTTTTTGCCATCGCTGCGGCTGCTGGGGACATCTTCACGTGAACAGAGTGTTGGTCTTGATCCAGGTATTTGTCGAGAACTGGCGCTTTGAAGACTCGAAACTGTGTGTCAGGGCACAGACGTCTGGTCTCCTGATGAACAGATCGAGAGTGCAGAAAAGCCTTGGTTTTATTGAGTTTTCTGAGTCGGTTCCTTGAAATTCGAACATCGATTCGAGTACAGTTACCGGAACAAATGGAAGCACGGCCGTGAGCCGTAGTGTCAAGATCATGGCTCTCGATACCAGGCATCGGGAGCTTGGAAAGAAGCAAGCGGAGAGGAATAGGAAGCAACATGTTTCGATCATTTACCAGACTGGCTTTGGCATTGACCTTGGTCGTCTCCGTCGGCGGTCGGTTGGCCGTTGCGGATGAGACCAATTTCTTCACGTCGGCGGCCATGGACCTTACATGGAACGACGGCACCAACGGCGGCGATCGCACTTGGAATTGGACGGGCACGGGCGACTCGACGACCTACAACCCACCCGATGGCAGCTGGAACATTCCGCAGACCGGCGTGTTCTCCTGGCAAAACGTTCACTTCGACGCCGATCCGATGATTTCGGGCGCGTTCTCGGTGACGAACAATACCGCGGTCACCCAGACGTTCACGCTCAACATTTCAATGCCGACGGTGTTTGTCGCCGGCTCGACGACCATCTTCGGCAGCTCGTCGATCTCGATCAACGATGCGAACAGCAGCACGTCCGCTTCGATGGGCACGAGCGGCGGCACTTCGATCTACCGTGCGAAGGTCGACGGCAGCGTCGTCAAGACGCTCTTCGACGCACCGTACTCGCTCTCCTCCGGCTTCCCGTTCCCGATCACGGCGAGCGATTCGATGAGCTACGCGTTCCTGCCCGGACCGGCCGGCGTCGCGGTGGACATCGGCATCGACCACACCTTCACGCTGTCGCCCGGCGACATCGCGACGGTCAACAGCACCTTCGTGATCATTCCCGAGCCCGCGACGCTCTCGCTGCTCGCCTTCGGCGTGGTCGCCCTGATTCGCCGAAAGAGCCGCTAAGCAAGCACGCTCGAAACGACTGAAATTCAAAGAGGCCGCTCATCCATCACGATGAGCGGCCTCTTTCGCTTTTACAGTCGGCGGGTCTGCGAATGTTGTGGACTACTGCATTCCCGAGTTTGCCCGCAGCCGGCGCCACTGCCGACTCGGAAGCTCCCGGCCGAGGGCGGCGGCGATTTCGTTCGAGGCCGCGGCGACGCGTTCCAGATTGACGCCGGATGTAATACCCATTCGATCAAGAAAATAGACGAGATCCTCAGTCGCCAGGTTTCCTGATGCGCCTTTCGCGTAGGGGCACCCGCCGAGCCCGCCGGCCGAGGCGTCGAATGTCGTGATCCCGAGTTGCAGGCCCGCGTACACATTCGCCAGCGCCGTCGCGTACGTATCGTGCAGATGCAGCGCGATCTTCTCACGCGGGACTGAATTCAGCACGTATCCGACGGTGCGATCGATATCGACGGGTGCGGCCGCGCCGATCGTGTCGCTGATCGCCACCTCGTCGCAGCCCATCGCGATCAGTCGCTGCGTGACGTCGAGCACGCGCTCCTTCGCAATCTCGCCCGCGTAGGGGCACACGAAGCAGGTCGACACGTAGCCGCGAACGCTCATGCCGCCGGCGATTCCCGCTCGAATCACCGGCTCAAAGACCGCGAGCGATTCGTCGACCGTCATGTTGATGTTCTTGCGGGTAAACTCGTCTGATGCCGCGGTGAAGACCGCAATCCGCTTCAAGCCGGCCTCGATCGCGCGGTCGAGCCCCTTCTGATTCGGCACCAGCGCTGAGTACGTCACGCCCGGGGCGGCCGGCAGTTCGCGCGCAACGTCGACGGCGTCCGCCAGTTGCGGAATCGCCTTCGGATGCACGAACGAGGTGGCCTCGATCTGCCTGAGGCCTGAATCGGCCAGTTTGCGGATGAATGCCAGCTTGGTGGCAGTGGGAATCGGCTCGGGTTCGTTTTGCAGGCCGTCGCGCGGGCCGACCTCGACGATGTTCACGTGGTCGGGCAGCGTCGCCATCTCACGCGGGCTCCATCTTGAGAAGCACCTTGCCCATTTCGACGAGTTCGCCCGCGCCGCACGAGATTTCCTTGACGCGGCCGTCGCGCGGGGCTGATAGCGTCATCTCCATCTTCATGGATTCCATGACGACCAGCGCCTGGTGCGCTTCGAACGTGTCGCCCGCTTTGACCATGATTTTCAGAATCGTGCCCGGCATCGGTGCGGTGATCGCGTTGCCCGTGGGTCCGGCCGCCGACGCGTCGATGGCCGCCCGCCGCGCGCCCGACTCGGCCGGCTGAAACGCATGAACCCGGCCGTCGAGCCAGACCTGCACGTTTCCGTCGATCACAGCCGAGTGAAAGCGATGAATCTTGCCGCGAATGCGAATCCAGCCGGCACCCTCGCCGTCCTCGTGGATTTGAATCTCGGTCTGGGTCTCGCCCATGTGCAGGACGTACGCGCCCTCGCGGCCGTCGGCGGAGCGTTCGAGGCGCACCTCGGTCGGGTCGGGCTGGCCGGACGTTTTCAGGAGAGATTTGAACATGCCGCCCAGATTAGGGCGTTCCAAGCGCGAATGCAATCGAACCGGGGCGACCGTAGTCGGGCTTTCCCAGACATGAAGTTCGCGTTCAAACCCTGGCACCGTAACAGGCCGTTTCAACGGCCTTTCCCACCGAAGGTGGGCCACAGGCCAGTCGTTTACGACTGGTGCTCGGCGTCCGCATTCTCCGCCAGCGCGTTTCAACGCGCTTACCGAACTTTGTTGGCCCTGAGGCGATGGCTTGGCACCGTATGATATTGCCTAAAGGCGGGAGAAAAGCTCGCTGAAGCGGGCTCGAATCCGTGTGAAGTCAGCGTGTTAGAGTACCGTCGCTGCGAACCAGTCGTAAACGACTGGCCTATGGCCCTTCGGGAAAGACCGCTGAAGCGGCCTGGCGCATCGGTTACGTTCGTTTCATCCAGTCGCGAATCGCTTCAGTTGGACCGACCCGAGTTGCCGCCCTGGTTTTGCAATCGCTTCACGGCATTGCTGAGCTCTTCGCCGTATTCGCCGGACTCGATCTGCTTGAGCAGCCGTCGCGCGCCTTCACTCGACGACGCGTCCCACGGGCTGCCGTTGCCTGCGCCCGCCTGATCCATCGCCGCCTTCACGACGGGCAGCTCCGCCAGCACGTTGTGCTCGCGCACCAGCGATCGAATCGGGCTGTCGTCGATTTCCTCGCCGAGTCGAACAATGTTCGTTGCGAGTTCATGCTGAAACGAGCCTTCGACGGTGTTTGGATGGTGGGCGACTTCCCGCGCCTGCGGCTCCAGGAGCGCCACGCTCCAGCAGAGGCCGAGCACGATCAGCGCGCCTTCGGCCGCGCCGATGGTCGTGCCGGTGAAGCGATCCGTTCCGCGAAGCAGGGGCCGCTTCATGATGACCTTCTCGCGCACGCGCCGAACGACGGCCGTGGTCACGAACATCGACAGGGCGATGGCGAGTCCGCACGCGATGACGTTGCCGATGGTGCTGGACTGGCCGTTGTTCAGCGCCTGGATCGCCGGGTCGGCGAAGTCGGGCTTGGTCGAGACGAGCAGCATGAGGGCGATCGTCACCGGCAGCATGACGAGCTTTCGAAACCCGCCGCGCCACAGGCCGTGAATGCCGCCGAGGCCGATGATGACGGCCGCCGCCTGTCCGAGCATGGAGTTGGCGTCGTGCCCGAAGTAGAGCGCCGTGCCGACCGCGCCGGCGACGAGGCCGAAGCCGAGCCAGGGGAAGGTGCCTTCCTTCGCCTTGTCAAAATGAAAATCTGTCTCGCGTCGTCCGCCGGCGGCGTCAGGCGAGCCGTGATTTCCGCGAACAACAGGGGGTTTCCGAACTGCATTCATATTATCGCCCCTTTGGGCACCGAGGCGCCCTGATAACTATCTACCATCTATCGGTTCGGATTGTACGTCGAAATATTCTTGAAAAGCGGGGGATTCGAGAAATCGGGGGAAATTGGAATCGGTGAGGGGCAGGAATCCCGAATCTTGCGGGGGCTCTTTGCGTCGTTGGGCGCAAAAGGGCCGTTTTGGGGGATCAAAGCAAATCGGAATCGAGCTTTGAAGAGCCGGCCGCAAAGCACCGACTTGTCGAACGCGCCAATCAGTTCAGCGTCTGCAGTTCGGACTCTTCCTCTTTTTCGCCGCGAATCAACTCATAGAGTTCCGCCGAGAATTTGGTGCTCAGGAGATCGGGCGTTCGACGTAAGAACTCTGTATCTACCAGCGCCCCCCTAAGGGCGAGGACAAGGGAGGAGTCCAATGGGCAGTCGGGCGGATTCGGCTGGCGATCACGGCGTCGGGATGTTTGATCGCGATAGTTCAGACCAACCCATGCAAGCGTGACAACTTCGTTCAGTCGGATTTGCGCAGGCGCCGTGCGATGAACCGCGTTTCCGTAGAAGGTCCGGGGCCGAACTGGAATTGCTTTTTCCGTTGCTCCCCCCGATGAAGAGTGTTCGGAATTCGTTGGCCACAC
>CALLKH010000248.1 GCA_938008425.1 uncultured Planctomycetaceae bacterium
GGCCTTGTTTCAATCTGCTCGACATTCTCGAACCTCACGCCGCGCTGGGCGGCGCCGGTCGTTCGTCTGTCCGATATCGCCCCGTCTGGTCAGGCCCGGTCGCGATTCAAGCTCGTCTCGGAAGTTGCGTTGCCGGGAGACTTCGGCGGGTCAGTGCCGAGTGCTCGCCGACGGGCGGGGTTACCGCGCCGCACCGCTAGGGGTGCGCCGCCACCTCGATCTTGTACCCATTGGGGTCGAATATATATACCTGATAATTGCCGTCATGGTTGCGAGGCGTCGTCACCCGCGCGTTTACCGCCAGCGCCCGCTGATGGATTTCATCCACCTCTTCGCGGCCGGCCACGTGAAAGCTCAGATGGTCCATTCCAGCAGGAGGGAGCCCCGATGGCAGTCCCCGCGTCAGGACCACGCCGAAGGCACTCAGACCGCCGTCTGAGTCGGCCACACAACGTACCACATTCCGCCCCGCGAAGGGGTCATACGCCGGCGTCAGTCCCAGAACGGCTTCATAGAAGCGGACGCTCTCCTCGAGATCGCGGACCCGAAGTTCCACATGACCGATTCCGAGCAACCGAGCTGTTTGTACCAACGTCACAAAACCTCCCTGCGATGTTTCGCACTTCTTGGGAGAAGTATGCAGTGCGGTTCTGAAGCGGCCGTGAAATGGAAGTGAATCTAATTTAATGCTGATTAAGCAATCTTAATGCGAATTTTAGGTTGCCTTCATCTGCAGTCTGGGGACTGGTCCGGCCAGCGGCAGGCGAATAATGAATTCGCAGCCGCCGGTCGGGCGATTCGTCGCGACGGCGGTTCCGCCGTGAAGCTGTGAAATGCCGCGCACGATGGTGAGGCCGAGCCCGACGCCCTTGAATTCGCTGCCCTTTTCCGGCACGCGAAAGAAGCGATCGAAGACGCGATCGATGTATTCAGCGGGAATCCCGGGGCCCTGATCCCGAACCGAGATCATGGCGATCGGCCCGGTGAGGGCGATCGAGATGTCGACCGCGCCGTCGGCGGGCGAATACCGGATGGCATTCCGAATCAGATTGACGATCATCAGGCGAACGAGATCGGCGTCCCCCATCATGGTCGGCGGCGGCTCGTCTCCCTGCGGCATCGCCAGGTGCGGCACAAGGCGAACCTCTCGCTGCTTGGCGATCGGCTGGCAATTCTCAACCGCTTCGATGACCACCTCGTTCAGATGCACTTCGTCGGAGGTCGTGATCGGCAAGCCGGCCTCGGCTCGGGCGAGTGTCAATACGCTGTCAATCATCTGGGCCAGCGAGCGTACCTCCTCCTGGGCGCTTGCAACGAACCGCTGGTACTCCTCCGGCGACCGGTGCTTCTGCATAATGACCTGAGCCTCGCCGAGCAGGACCGACAGCGGCGTCTTCAACTCGTGCGACGCGTGGGCGATGAAACGTTCCTGGGCAAGGAACGCATCGTGCAATCGATCGAGCATCCGATTAATCGTTTCGACCATCAGCGCGACCTCATCACGGCCGCGCGGCTGTTCAAAGCGCTGGTGCATGTCCTGCACGCTGAGCTGGTCGGCGATCTCGCGTATTTTCTCGATCGGCGCCAGTGATCGCTTTGAAACGAACCACGACGCCACCGCGCCGACCAGGAGCGCCCCCGCCACGAGCGTCGAGAAGAGCCGCGTCAGGCCTGCCATCGATTCATTAACCTTTCGACGATTAACGGCGACCTGGAGGTAAAACGGCGCCGCCGGGCCGTCGCCCTGCCGAAGCTCTCGAAATAGAGTGAGCAGCCGAACCTCGCCGCCCGGGTTGCCGATGAGTTTCTCCGCGTCCTCGTCCCGGAGCGTGACGAAGACGGGGCTTTCAAGCGATTTCGCCGCGGCCATCTCGGGGCTCCACGGCAATTCAAGCTTGCCGAGGTTGCTCGATCGATAGGCCTGCTGGCCGTTCTCGTAGCGAAGTTCGAAGTAGTACCCCGGAAATCGAAAGGGATTGACCAGTTCGAGCGGATTGCCCGGCGTCATGTCGGATCGCTCGCTGTTGATCTCGATCTTGTCGAACATCGTCGACGCGGCGTCGAGGATGCGCTGGTCAAAATCGCGGCGAAGATTTTCCTGCGAGATGTTCAACAGGATGACGCAGACGGTGGTCAGAATGGCGCCGAACACGAGCAGGTAGAGCCCGGCCAGCTTGAACCGAAGTGTGCGTACATGTCGCCACACGAACAGGCGCTCCAGCCCTAGTCGGGCGATTCCTCAAGGCTCATCTTGTAGCCGGTGCCGACGACGGTGTGAATCAGCCGCCGCTCGAACCCCTTGTCGATCTTGCGGCGAAGCATGCTGACGTACACGTCGATGACGTTGCTGTCGCTGTCGAAGTTCATGTCCCAGACGTGCTCGCCGATGGCGGTTCGCGTCAGCACGCGATCTGGGTGTCGCATGAAATACTCGAGCAGGGCGAACTCCTTCGACGTCAGCTTGATCTTCTGGTTCCCGCGCGTGACGACCCGCTTGATCAGGTCCAGCTCCAGGTCATCGATCTTCAGGCATGACGATTCCTGTGCCTGGCCGCGGCGGAGCAGGGCGCGGATGCGGGCGACGAGTTCGTCGAATTCAAAGGGCTTGGTCAGGTAGTCGTCGGCGCCGGCGTCGAGGCCCTGCACCTTGTCGCCGGTGGTCGAGAGCGCGGTGAGCATAAGGATCGGGGTGCTCGATCCGCGGCGGCGAAGGTTGCGACAGGTGGTAACGCCGTCCTGATCCGGGAGCATCACGTCGAGGATGATGAGGTCGTACTCCTCGTGGCTGGCCATTTCCTCGCCGTCGTGCCCCCGCTCGGCGACGTCGACCGCGTGGCCCTGCTCGATGAGCCCCTGCCGGATGAACCGGGCCATCTTCTGGTTGTCTTCGACAAGGAGGATTCGCATGCGTTACCCAGTCAGATGATTCCTGTCGTATTGTCTCTGAGATGAACCGCCGTGCAATGTGTTGTGACTCCGACAGGGGTCAAACGTCGGTCGCCGTGGGTGAAACCAACGGATGAATCTCAGAAAAACCAAAACGTCCGCCGCTTCCATTCTCGATACGGCTCGCCGAAGGCGTTCTCCAGCACCTCGTCTTCGACCCTGCTTCGATACAACTGGAACCCGACGAAGCAGGCATAAAAGACCCACCAGACCGGGTTCACCGCCGCGAAGCAAAGCCAGACGCCCGCCTGGGCGAGAATCTGCCCCAGATAGACCGGGTGCCGCACGAACCGATAAGGGCCGGTCACCTTCAACTCACGAGCCTCGGCCACAATGCTGAGCGAACGGCACAGCACCGCATAACCCCAGACGTCCAGCAGATTGCCCGCGACAATCAGCCCGGTGCCAATGAGAAATCGTGGGAATCCGAGCCCGAGGTCGAAAAGCTGCGCCTTGAGAACGTCGTAATACGGAGACTCCGTCATCTGAAGCACGCCCTTCACAACGAAGGGGATGAACGGCCAGAACGCACCGATGATGGGAATGACAATCTCAAGCGCCCGCGCGGCGCGCTTCAGCGGCGCCATCCGGATCACGAACGACAAGGCGATGAGAACGTAGGTGAGGATGTAAAGCAGCCGCCCCCAGGGCACGTAGAGCGTCGGCTTGCCCTTCCCAAAATCCCAGTAGACGCCGGACCTGAGGAACGCCTCCGTGAATCCGCCGGGCGTCTCTTCAAGCAACTTGAGAAAATCGCGAACCTCAATGCCGATCAGAAACGTGAACAGAAGGACCCCGAGCGCGCGGAAAACCCAGTCCGGGGTTCCCATCCACGCCCGATACAGAAGCCCTCGCTGGCTCACGCAGGTACTCGCGACTGCACGATTCGGAATCGATTCGACACGAATGCGCCGTCACAAAGTGTCGCATTACCCGACGGGTTGCAGCCGCTGACGTGGAAATCACTGAACGCCGCAGACTGATTCACCCAGATCGGCCCCGTCAGGTTGCATGACACCGGCACGCCCGCGTCCATGAGCGCGTTCTCGGCCGATGCCAGCACGCCGCTGTCGGTTGAATAGATGCCGCAGGTGATCGCGCCGTGCGCCTTGGCGCACTCCGCGGCCAGCTTGATGCTCTGTTGCGTGCCATCGGTCGCGATCAGATAGACGATCGGGCCGAACATCTCGCGCATGTAGACGTCCTTCTTCGATGCGTCCACTTTCATGATCACCGGGGAACGCATCCGCGCCTCGGGGAACATCTCGTTGGTGACCGGCGCGCTCTTGCGAAGCACATCCGCCCCGTCGCCGGCCGCCACGTCCACCCGCATGGCCGTCGCCTCGTTTTGAATCGCGCCAAGCACTTCGGCCGCGCGTTTCGGATCGCCGAGGAACCAGTCGACCGCGCCGACGATCGCCTTTGCCACGTCGTCAAAACTCTTTTTCTCCCCGCCGACCGTGATGCCGCCCTTGGGGATATATATGTTCTGCGGCGTGGTGCACATCTGGCCGCTGTAGAGGCTCAGCGAGAATGCGAGGTTGCCGGTGAATGCCTTCAGGTCGGCCACGCTATCAACTATCGTCGAATTCACGCCGGCCTTCTCGCTGTACACGATGGCCTGCGTCGCCGTCTTTTCGATCCAGTCGCCGAACTGCGTGCTGCCGGTGTAGTCGATGATCTTGACCTCGGGCCGGATCACCAGTTCCTTCGTCATGGGCGAAGAGACGCTGTCCGCGACAAGCGTGAGCAGGTTCGGATCGAAGCCGCTCTCCTTGAGCACGTCGCGGCCGATCTCGACCGAAATCGCAAGCGGAAGAATTGCGCCGGGATGCGGCTTCACGACCACGGCGTTGCCGGTCGCGAGGCTGGCGAAGATGCCGGGATAGCCGTTCCACGTCGGGAAGGTCGAGCAGCCAATGACGACGCCGACGCCGCGCGGAATGACGCGGTACTTCTTCTTGAGGGTGACGAATTCTTCCTTGCCGACCTGCTTCTTCCACGTCGACTCGGACGGCGTGCGGCTCATCTCCTCGTAGGCGTACACGACCGCCTCGAGGCCGCGGTCCTGCGCATGCGGGCCGCCGGCCTGGAAGGCCATCATGAAGCCCTGGCCCGTCGTGTGCATGACGGCGTTGGCCAGCTGGAAACTCTGCTTGTTCAGCCGCGCGAGGATCTCGAGGCAGACGCCGACGCGGGCATCGACGCCGGCGTCGCGCCACTTGGCCATGCCGGCCTGCGCCGCGGGCAGCAGCACGTCGAGATCGGCCTTGGGGTATGTCACGCCAAGCTTCATGCCGTACGGCGAGACTTCTTCGCCGACCGTGCCCTTCGAACCGGGCTGATCGAGATTGAACGGCTTGTTGAGGCGCGCCTTGAATGCCGCGAGGCCATCGTCCTTGGCCGTCTCGCCGTAGATCTTGCCGCTGGGGGCCTCGGGGTAGGCGGACCAGTAACCTCGCTCGCGAACGGCCTTTCGGGCCCCTTCCAATACGCCGTGATGGCGTTCAAACAGCGGATGACTCACAGGATGCTCCTTCGCGTTCAATTGGCGAGGGGGATCAACTTCGAAGCGCCCCGCGCCTCGCCTTTGTAAACCGGCGACATGATACCCCGACACGGCCGGGCTTGCACGATGCACCATTGATCGGGCTCCTGCGGATGCCGGCCGAAACTTGGGTGCCGCATTGCTCCCCGCGAAACTCCCGAATATCGTTTCGGCATGATGCGATTCGTCTCCGCCTTTAACTGTATCGTCTGCGACCAGCCCGCCGAGCCGCCGAAGTCGGCCGGCACGTGCCCGGCCTGCAAAGATCCTTTCGCGATCCTCGATATTCGCTTCGATCTCGCCCGCGTCGCGAAATCCATGACGCCCGAGGCGCTGGCCCATCGGCCGCTGAACCACTGGCGATACCACGAGCTCCTGCCGATCGAGCCCGACGAAGCGGCGTTCGCGTGGCCGGTCGGATGGACGCCGATCGTCGAGACACCGCGCCTGGCCGACTGGGCGGGCGTTTCGCGGATGCGCGTGAAGGATGACGGCCGCAACCCGACGAGCAGTTTCAAGGACCGGGCCTCCAGCGTCGGTGTGCTGCACGCGACGCAGCGACAGGCCGAACGGATCGCCTGCGCGTCGACCGGAAACGCCGCCAGCAGTTGCGCGGGCTACGCCGCGATGGCGGGCATACCGGCCACGATCTTCGTGCCCGAGCGCGCGCCGGAGCCGAAGGTGGCGCAGCTGCTCATCTACGGCGCTGACGTGCGTCGCGTGCGCGGCACCTATGCGCAGGCGTACGACCTCTGTTCACACGAGTGCGAGGCCCACGGCTGGTACAACCGGAATTGCGCGATCAATCCGTACCTCGTCGAGGGAAAGAAGACCTGCGGGCTGGAGATCGCCGAGCAGACGGCCGGCCGCGAGCCTGACTGGATCGTGGTCAGCGTCGGCGACGGCTGCACGATCGCGGGCATCGCCAAGGGACTGATCGAGATGCACAAGATCGGCGTGATCGGCCGCGTGCCGCGCGTGCTTGGCGTACAGGCGGCAGGGATGGACCCGATCACGCGGGCGTTCGAGGCCGGCGGCGACGTCGCGAAGGATTTTGAAGGGCAGACGCTCGCGGACAGCATCGATGTGCCGGTGCCGCGCAACTGGCGCAAGGCGCTGCACTATGTTCGCGAGACGAAGGGCGTGTTCATTCGTGTCACGGATGCCGAGATCACGGACGCGATGAAGTCGGCTGGTTCGCTCGCGGGCGTGTTCGCCGAACCGGCGGCGGCGGCGGCGATCGCCGGCGTCAAACGCGCGGCGGCGGACGGCGTGATCGCCAAGGGCGAGGACGCGCTGGCGGTCGTGACGGGCAACGGGCTGAAGGACATCAAGACGGCCATTTCGATCGCGGGGAGCCCGACGGAGGTCGATCCGCTCGAATAGTCATCTGCCGGTTCGCACCGGCGCAGTCGATCAGATTGCTGGTACCGGCAATTGAGAATCAGAGCCGGGCCGTCTCGGCCCGGTGAACCGGCGTGAGACACGCCGGCTCTGACTTGCGAGATTCGCTTCCGCCCGCAAGTCCAATCATTCTTCTGACCACTTGAACCGCTTGCACTGCTTGAAGAACGCCAGCGGGTTGTCATAGACGACCTTGGAAATCTCCGCGTCGCTGTGGCCGCGAAGGCGCATTTCGAGCATCAGCGCCGGCACGTTCATCGGATTGCTCGGGCCCCAGTCGCCGGCGGAGTTGACGCAGACGCGCGTCGAGCCGAATCGCTCCAGCATGTCGGCCGATCGCTGCGGCGTGCATTTGGTCACAGGGTACAGCGTCATGCCGCACCAATAGCCGGCGTCGAGAATGGGCTTGATCGTGTGCTCCTCGGCGTGATCGACGAGGACGCGCTCGGGCTTCAGGCGCGATTCGTTGCGAAGCATGTCGAGAATCATCCGCGTGCCCTTGTATTTGTCCTCCAGGTGCGGCGTGTGGATGAGGACGAGTTCGTCGCGGCTCGCGGCCAGCTCAAGATGTTCGCAGAAGATCGTCGCCTCGTTCTTCGTGTTCTTGTTCAGCCCGATCTCGCCGATGCCGAGCACATTCGGCTTGTCGAGAAACTCGGGGATCATCGCGATGACTTCGCGGCTGAGCGAGACGTTTTCCGCTTCCTTCGCGTTGATGCAGAGCCAGCAGAAGTGCTTGATCGCATATTGCGCCGCCCGCTTCGGCTCCACCTCCGTAAGCTGCCGGAAGTAATCGCGAAACGCGAGCGAACTGCCTCGATCGAAACCGGCCCAGAACGCCGGCTCGCTGACGGCCACGCAGCCGGCATGCGCCAGCCGCTCGTAGTCGTCGGTGAGGCGGGAGATCATGTGGATGTGGGGGTCGATGTAACGCATAGTGTTTCCTGAAGCGGGCGAATAGTCTCGCGCGGATTACTTCTTGTTGGGTATCGCCCAGCCTTCTTCAAACTGCTGCGAAAAAACCCGCTGCAACCGCTCCGCCCGATCGGCCGTTGTGATGTCGGTTCGATTCAGGAGAGCGAGCGCTTCGAGGACCTTCGCCATGCGCGGATCCGCCGCTGCGCCGGCCGCTCCGTCGCCCCGGTCGATTCGATCCAGGTTCGCCGCGATTTCGATGAGCTTGCAGCGGGTTTCGAGGTAATACCGATCGATGGCCGCCTGTGCGGTGAGTGGCGTCATGAAGGCCGCCTCCTGTTTGACGTTTCTTTGCCGACGTCAAGATAACGTCAATCGATCGGTGGAAGCAAACGGGCGGCGGATAACTCTGTAAGGGTGCAGCGATTATTACCGTGGGTGAGGCGTGCGGATCAGGCGTCAATTTCCCAACATCCCCGAAGGGGATCAACGTAGGTAGCCGCAGGTGCAACCTGCGGACAGCACAGCCGCACATCTTCAACCCTGAGAGGGTTGTACAACCCCTTTGGGGTTGACTAACAGCGCGAATGCATACCGTGGGTTTCACCCACGGCTACCGATGTTGGACCCCTATCGGGGTCTGCAATCGCCGCGCCGATCGTCGCAGATTACGTCGCCACCGCTTTGACAATCGCGATCGATCCCGCTACTTTCAAAGCAACCTCGGTACGAAAAAACGCCCTTCGCGAGAAGGATTTCGTGCTGGATCGCCGTTATGCGTCTCCACTCTGCGGCGGTCGTTCGTGGTCCCCTCTCCAATATCTTCCGAAGGCCGTCCAAACATGGATATCCGCAACAGCATTCTCGAATGCGTGGGGAAGACTCCCCTTGTCCGCCTGAACCGCGTCACCGCCGGGCTCAAGTGCACCCTCGCCGCAAAGATCGAATACATGAACCCCGGCGGCTCCGTCAAAGACCGGCCGGCCATGCGAATGATCGAAGAGGCCGAAAAGGCCGGCAAGCTCAAGCCCGGCGGCACCATCATCGAACCGACCAGCGGCAACACCGGCACCGGCCTCGCCATGGCGGCGGCGGTCAAGGGCTATCGCTGCATCCTCGTCATGCCGGACAAGATGGCTGCGGAGAAATTCGCTCTCCTTCGCGGCTACGGCGCGGAGACGGTCACCGTCCCCACCGTCGGCGCGAACAATCCCGAGAGTTACTACAACGTCGCCAACCGCCTCACCGCGGAAATACCCGGCGCGTTCCAGCCCAACCAGTTTGAAAACCCCAACAACCCGACGGCCCACTATTACTCCACCGGGCCGGAAATCTGGGAGCAGACCGACGGCAAGATCGATTACTTCGTCGCGGGGATCGGCACCG
>CALLKH010000249.1 GCA_938008425.1 uncultured Planctomycetaceae bacterium
CGTGCGTTTCGAGGATGTGCGTGATTTTAAGGCCCTCGTCCCTTGCGATTTGAATGTACGCGTCGACGTCGCGCGTCGGGTCGATGACCGCCACCTGCTTCGATCGCTCATCGCCCACCATGTACGATGCAATTGCGAGACCGGGAATAAAGCGTTGGTAGAAGTACATGATCTTGTCTCCGTTCTGGTCAGCGCGCCTTGCAGGCCGCGCCGGACATTGAAGGCCCCTTGCGGTTCCAGGGCATTTTTGCGAGAAGCAGGCCCATGCCGCACCAGTCAGTGACGCCGGCCACGATAAGCCCGGCGCCGACGAGTCCTGAGAGTGCATAGAGCGCCGGATGGACCAGGGCGCCTAGCATGACGCCGATCAGCACCAGCGAACCGGCCCCAATTCGAACCTGCCGTTCAAGCGACATGTGCCTCGAACCTGAGCGAATGACGGGAAGGCCGGCGGCCTCCCAGGCGGCTGTGCCGCCTTCAACATTCACAACGTTCAGACCGGCGGACTCCAGTTTTTCGCAGGCCTTCTGACCGCGACTGCCCGAACGACAGATGACGTAGAGCGGATCTTCGCCGGTGTTCACCGAGTCAGCCCGCAACTGGTCAAGCGGGACATTCCGGGCGAAATCGACATGGACCTCCGCGAACTCCGCGGGCGTTCGAACATCGATCAACTCGATTCGCCCGCCGGCCTCACGGCGGGCCATCAGTTCCAGCGGGGCGATGGCGGTTTTCATTCGTGTGCCTCCTGTCATATGGAAAGATCGTGATATAACGATATTTCTCGCAAAAAAAAGATTCAGCGATGTCTTCCATTGCCGAAGCGCGCTTCAACGCAGCTCATGATGCTGGCCAGGTGCGGCTCGGCCACCGAGTAATACACGAACCGCCCGTCCTTTTCGGATGCAAGAAACCCCATTCGCTGCATGAGCTTCAGGTGCTCCGATGCCATGTGGCTGGGAATCTCGCAGGCCTCCGCCAGTGCTCCGACCGTGTATCGGCCGTGAAGCAGCATCTGTATCATTCGCAGACGGTGCGGGTGGGCGATGGTTTTCAGGCACTCGGCCGCATCGGCGAGCGCCTCGAGGTCGATCAGTCTTGGTTTTGCCTTGTTCTTCATTCTTGCCTCTCCCTCTATTATATCGTAATATTTCGATATGTCAACATGTTACCTTGAGATAATCCTGAATCCAACCGGTGGATTTGACCCGGGGCAGGCGAAGAAGGGGCCGAAGGGCCTGGGACGAAAGGGGGCCGAGGGGAGAGAAGAAACCCGGTGGAGAAGAAGAGACTCGGCCCATCATCGCGGACGATAGAGGTCGTGGTTCGTTGCGCCAGATCCCCTTGCCGGGCGCTCCGCTTCGGCATGCCGCGCGGCGCGAATCCCGCCCTCGCCTTGAGTTCTTCATTCCCCATTCCCCGAACACGGCGACGCGAACGGCCGTCACCTTGGCGCCCGACGGTATTCTCATTTTTTCACTTTTCATTTTTCCTTTTTCATTCGACACGACACACTTCGCCAATCGACTATGAATTGCTGCCATCCCACGATCCGTCCGCTACGCCGAGGCCGCGTTGATGCCGAGTGCAACGACACCATAGGCCCCCACCAGAACCACAAACGCCACCGTCAGCGCGTGGTAGCCGATGCGCATCATCGGCGTCGTCAGGATCGGCTTCGCGTCGAAGACGAAGAACTGCACGACGAGCCGGGCGCTCCAGAATATGAGCACAAACCCCGCGAATGCACGGCCGAGGCCCGGGCTGGTGGCGATTTCGCCGGCGAAGGCGATCGAGATCACGCCCATGCCGATGATCGTCAGGACGATGAACACGCCGTAGACGTAGAACAGGCTTCGAAGAAACGGCTTCAGGACCGCCAGTTCGTCGCGCCAGTTGAGCATGCGCGGCACTTGGAGGCTGGCGACCAGAATGGCAAGCTGGATCGCGCCGCCGAGTTGAATGAGTTGCTCGTTGGTGATCATCACAGGGCTCCAATCAGTCGGAAGAACGGAACGACGACGTTGTTCACGAAGGGTGGATGGACCAGCAGCGGCAGGGGGGCGATGACGACGAATGCGGTCCAGAGGCGCGAGCGCCATGCGTGGCGCATGACCCCCGCTTCCTCGCGATCTTCGCCGCGCGCGGTCAGCAGAATTCGTCGGCCGAGACGACTGCGTTCGATGAAGAGGCCGACCGCTTGCAGTGTGAAGTAGGCGGTCGGCAAACCCCATCCGCCGCGAGCGGGCCACGACATCAGGAGTTCGTGCACAAGGCCCGAGGCGACGAAGACCAGTCCCACCGCGCCGGCCGGCCCGAGTAACCGACGCGTGGGACGAATGACGAGTGCATTGCTGACATCGCGAAACGCCCGGTTCCAGCGTCGCGACCAGAAATCGGCGAGCGAATTGGATCGGGCGGGCTGCTGCATGATCGCTTCAACCGGCCGATTCGCGCGTTGCCAGGCATGGCCGATGAGGTGAAGCAGGCCGAAGTGGAGAATGAGGCAGTAGGCGCTGACGCAGACCCACATGGCGGCGTATTGGCCGAACCGCGCGGCGATCAGCGGCGATGCGAGGAGCAGGGCGACACCCGCGAGGAGTTTCACGAGGCCTTCGCGCCAGGAGATCGGTTCGACCCACATGGCGGCGTTGGTTTTCGTCGCGCCGATCGCAAACGGCCGGGGATCCATGCCGGCCCAGGCGAAGACAAACGCGGCGAGGTTGAAGACGCTGAATCGCGCGCCGTTGCGCGCGGCGATCATTACCACCCACCACTTGCAGGCGAAGTAAATGCCGAAGGCCGTCGCCCACATTTGCGGCCAGCCGGCGAGAGCGTGTGTCGACGCGATGGCAACGATGACAATTAGGCACGGGGCGAGCCAGCGCAGCCGGCCGGCGATGGACGGGGGTGATGTCCGAACCGCTTTGTGTTGAAGATGCGTCATCGTCGCGTCCGGCATGATCATGCGCTCCTTTCCGTCACGCGCTCGCGATCATCTCGAACGCTTACCCGCCTCGGGCGGCCCATCCAGACGCTGGCGACGCCGGGGGAGTAGTGTGCGGAGTGAAGCGCGGCCGTCGTCGCCCAGCGGCCGGTCGCGTGCAGCAGGCTGTCGTCGAGGATCTCCACATCAACTTCGACTTGGGGCCAGGCCTCGTGCCAGATTCGAAAACGCCGCACGATGCCGGCCCACTTCGTGAAGGCGGTGTAGCGCTCCATCAGATACTCCGTGAGCGAGTTTGGGGGCGACGGTTCGAGCGTGTAGCCGGGTTTTCGTGTGATGCGGTATCGCAATTCACGCTTGCCCGCCTGAACGCGTCCGCTCATCGACGTCGATTCATCGCTGTGGTGGTACACCAGGCGGCCGGCGCGGTAGGGCAGCCCATAAGCGACGGGGCCGAGTAATACGCTCAGTCGATTCGGCAGGTATTCGGCCAGGAAGTAAATGCCGACCTCGCGGCCGACGCGGACGTAGGTGCGAATGTTCAGGAACGCGTGCGTGCCGATGGGCTGAAGGAGCCTGCGGCCGATTCTCGGCCAGCGCCGCGTGCGCAGGTCGGACATCGTGAAGGCGACGAGCGTGACGAAGGCGCGGCCGTCGAACAGGTCGAGGTCGAAGGGGACTTCGCGCTGGAGCACGTCGGCGTCAACTTCAAAATGGATCATCACGGTATCAAGCCAGTCGCTCATCAGCGGCGGGGGGCCTTCGAGTCGCAGGAAGCGCTCGCGGGCCTCGGCGCTCAGTCGGCTTTGTCCGGCGGTCGATCGGTTTTGATCGGCGGCTGGTCCGAGTTGCCAGTCGGCCGGTCTGCGTTGTTCGCCGATTGATCCGCGTTGCCCGGGGATTCCTTCTTCAAGCTGCATGCCGAATGACCTCCTTCGCATGCCTTGCATCCGAATGCGTGACGATTCGCCGCGAACCAGCGATAGCCGGCGGCCATGAGCCGATGCGCGAGCGGCAGGCGGCTGAGCCCGTGAAGCGGCCGGAGCCACCAGACGAGCGTCGCGACGTGAAGCGCGGCATCGACGCCGAAGAGCTTGCGGCCATCGGGCGTGACGACGTACATCCCCGCATCGGAGTCGCCGGGATTGGCGGCGAGCCAGACGCGAAGCGGGCAGAAGATGTACCCCTTTGCGACGGCGTACGTTTCGACGCGGCGCTTCATCGCGTCGCAGGCGGTGCACGCATCGTCCCAGACGATGAGGGCCCGCCCCGC
>CALLKH010000250.1 GCA_938008425.1 uncultured Planctomycetaceae bacterium
CGCGTTGGAGATCGTTTCAAGGTCTCGCATTTCACCGACGAGAATCACGTCCGGGTCGGATCGAAGCACGCGCCGCAGGGCTTCGGCGAAGCTGGGCACGTCGTTGCCGACCTCGCGCTGATTGATGAGGCTCTTCTTGTGCGAGTGGTAGTATTCGATCGGGTCTTCAACCGTGACGATGTGGCGGTCGAGTTCGTTGTTGATGTAGTTCAGCATCGACGCCAGCGAGGTCGTCTTGCCGGAACCCGTCGGCCCGGTGACGAGGAAGAGTCCTCGAGGCCGTCGGCACAGGGCGCGGCAGATGGTCGGCAGGCCGATTTCCTCGAACGAGAGGAACCGGCTGGGAATGAGTCGCAACACCATGGTGATGTTGCCCTTCTGTCGGAAGACCGAGACGCGGAATCGACCCTGGTCGCCGAAGGCGAATCCGAAGTCGGTGCCGCCTTCCTCCTGAAGCTCCTGCTGGTTTCGATCGGGGGTGATCGACTTCATGAGGGCGACGGTGTCTTCGGGCTCGAGCACCTTGGTCTCCAGCTGGCGAAGGCGGCCGTGGAGTCGAAGTACCGGGGGGCGGCCGACGGACAGGTGAATGTCGGACGCGCCGCGCTTGATGCACGTTTCGAGAATTCGGTCGATATGAAGAGTTGCCATTCTGATGAATCCGTATCAGTGTGTTCGTGCGAGGTCGGGTCGACGTCGCCGCTCGTATTTGTCCAGCACCCGCACTTAGTGTACCCCGCCTCCACCGCGGTTCTAGTCCGCCGCGATTTCAGCCTGGGCCAGTCGGGCCAGTTCCTCCATGGTCGTCATTCCCTTGAGAATCTTCCGCTGACCGTCGTGCAGGAGCGAATTCATGCCGGTGGCCTTGGCCGCGCGACGCAGGTCGGCGAGGCCGGCACGGGCGAACGCCAGTTCACGCATTTCGTGGTTCATTTGAAGAAGCTCGAAGATGCCCTGGCGGCCACGATAGCCGGTGTTGTTGCAGTGCTGGCATCCGACCGCCTTGTAGATCGTCTTGCCCTTGACCATGTCGTCGGTAAAGCCGCAGATTTTCATGACGGAGCGATCGTGATGTTCCTGGACCGCCTTGCATTCCTTGCACAGGGTTCGAACAAGTCGTTGGGCCATGACGGCCTGAATGCTGCTCGCGACGAGGAAGGGCTTGATGCCCATGTCGATCAATCGCGTGATGGCGCTGGCCGCGTCATTGGTATGCAGGGTGGAGAAGACAAGGTGACCCGTGAGGGCGGCCTGAATCGCGATTTCGCCGACTTCGAGGTCTCGAATTTCACCGACGAGAATGATATTCGGCGCCTGGCGAAGCATGGACCGAAGAATCGTCGGGAACCCGAGTCCGATGTCTTCCTTCACCTGGCACTGGTTCATGCCCGGGAAGACGTATTCCACCGGGTCTTCTGCGGTGATGATTTTCTTGTCCGGCCGGTTGAGTTCCTGTAGCGCGGCGTAGAGCGTGGTCGTTTTGCCGCTACCGGTGGGACCGGTGACCAGGAAGATGCCGTTGGGCCGCTGAATAATTCGCAGGAATCGTTCGTAGTCTTCCGGTTCGAAGCCGAGCTGCTGAATGCCGACGGACGCAGATTCGGGACGAAGAATACGAAGAACGACGGATTCGCCGTGAACGCCGGGGCAGACGGCCACGCGGAAGTCAATGTCCTTGCCGCTGATTCGCATCTTGATACGGCCGTCCTGGGGCACCCGCTTCTCAGCGATGTCGGTGCCGGACATGATCTTCAGTCGGGTGGTGACTGCGTTCTGGAGGCGTTTGGGCACATTCTCGCGTTCGGCGCAAACACCGTCGATTCGATACCGAACGCGCACGCGATCGCCCATCGGCTCGATGTGAATATCGCTCGCACGGGTGCGGACGGCCTCGGCGATCATCATGTTGATGAGTTTGATGATGGGAGCGTCGGCGTCGTCGGCGGTGTCCTTTTTCTCCTTGGCATCCATGTCGAGGGAGGCGTCCATGGAGACTGACGCGTCAAGGCTTCGAGACAGTTCGTCCATCGACGCCTCGGGACCCTTAAGCCACTTGTCGATGTAGTTCTTGATTTTCGACTTCGGAGCGAGAACGGGCTCGATGTCCGTGACGCCGAGCCGGAACCGAAGCATGTCGATCGTATCGAGATCCAGCGGGTCGGGAATGATGACCTTGAGCTTGCCGTTGACGCTGCTCATCGGCAGAATGTTGTTCGCCTTGATGATCTTTTCCGGAACGAGTGCGATGGCTTCCTGGCTTACCGTTCCGCGACTGATCTCAACGTACTCCATCCCATGTTGAAGCGCGAGGGCCTTGGTGACATCCTCCTCGGAGACGAGTTGAAGCTCAGTCAGCGCCTCGCCGATGCGCTTCCCACTGGTCATGGCCAGTTCCGCGGCGCGATCCGCGTCGGCGCGTGAAACGAGTCCCTGTTCCTGAAGGATGATGCCCAGCGTCTGTCGTTTTCGTGCCATTGATGACTCTCAGTGTGCCGGTGGCGGGCCAATCGCCGCGTCGACCTCCAGGCGGGACGCACCTCTACGCTCAATCCGTCCGTGAACGACGACGGCTGGAACGTGTCGCGCGCTGGGCGGATTCGATCATGAATCACGCTTTCCGCGGGGCGATCTGCTCTGATGGTCGCAACGTGGAAGACGGCGTGGTTGGCATTCTTCCCCACCCGATCTTATTCGGAAACCCCGTCCCGATCAAACATTAGGCCGATCGGGCTTATCGGCATTCCCTCATCGCCCGATATCCGAATTGGCCTTGAAAGCGCTCAATTCGATGGGACCCCTCGCCATTCACTTCGCTCGGACCTATGCCGGGGGAACACCGGATTTTGTACCGTTGGTCTCGGCCCGAACTCGGCGCCACGCTAACCGACCGCTGCCGGGTTCGCATGTCCCGTCATCGACAGGTCGGCGCGGCGGCCGGCGAGGAACTGGTGATGGCCGTGGGCGGCGATCATGGCGCCGTTGTCGGTGCAGTACTTCATGGGCGTTAGATGCAGGGTCAGGCTGTTCTTCGCACACGCTTCTGACAGGCGCGACCGGAGCATCGAGTTCGCCGCCACGCCGCCGCCCACCACGACGGTTCGGACGCCGGTCTGTTCGACCGCCGAGAGAGTCTTTTCGACGAGGATGTCGACGACAGCCGCCGAAAAAGAGGCGCAGACATCGTTGATCTCATCTTCGGACAGTTTCTCCAGTCCACCGGAGGTGTTGCCGGCGCCATGCACATGATAGAGCACGGCCGTCTTCAATCCGCTGAACGAAAAGTCCAGCGAACCGGGCCCCAGACGCGTTCTTGGCAGCCGCACGGCCCTGGTGTTGCCCTTCGCCGCCCGGCGATCGACGAGCGGTCCCCCGGGAAATCCGAGATTGAGAATGGCCGCGACCTTGTCGAACGCTTCGCCGGCGGCGTCGTCAATCGTGCTGCCGAGCAATTCGATGTCGAGCGAATTCCTGACGTGATAGAGCGACGTATGGCCGCCGGAGACGACAAGGGCGACGGCCGGCCATGGGTCAGCCTCGATGTCGATGGCGGCGCTGGTGGCGTGCGCATGGATGTGATTCACTGCCACGAGGGGCTTGCCCCATGACCACGCCAGGGTCTTGGCGGCCGTGACGCCAATCAGCAGGCAGCCGATGAGGCCGGGCGTCTGGGTGACGGCGACTGCGTCAATGGATGCGACGGTCGTGCCAGTGCTGTCCAGCGCTTCACGGACAAGAAGATCAAGCTTTTCAATATGCGCCCGCGACGCGATTTCGGGTACGACGCCGCCGTACTTGGCATGAAGGTCGAATTGCGTGGCGACGAGATTGCACAATACGCGTCGGGCGTCGTCGACGATTGCAACCGACGTTTCGTCGCAGCTGGTTTCGATTCCGAGAATTCGGGTCATGCGCTTTCCGGGTGATGCCGATTGCGTGCCGGCGTCGCCCGTCCTAGTCGATTGGGGCTTGTGTTTTGGGCTTTGATAAACCGCTCGGCCGGCCGGTCGAACCGGGCCTGCTCGTCAGCCGCTCCAGAAGCTGGTCTACGGCGGTCTTGAGCTGCATGTCGTCTGCGA